>JAPUHZ010000480.1 GCA_027297485.1 Deltaproteobacteria bacterium | reverse complement strand
AAGGCCGGCATCAACATGGGCATAGGCACCGACACATTCCCCAAAGACATCATTTCGGATATGCGCTATGCCGCACTCGCCTCACGTGTTGCCGACAAGACCTTTATAGCGGGGCACCCGAGAGACGTGTTTAACGCAGCGACTTTGGGTGGCGCAAAAATGCTCGGGCGAGACGACTTGGGAAGACTGCAAAAAGGGGCGAAGGCAGATATTTCTATCGTCAATCTCAAAGACATTGCCTTCGGGGCGGTCCGAGATCCAATTAGATCATTAATGGAAACCGCGGTGAGCCGGGACGTGCGAACGGTCATCGTAGATGGAGAGACCCTAGTCGACAACGGCAAGTATCTTCGCCTGAACGAAGACGAGCTGCTGGAGAAGGTTCAAGCCAAGGGCGAAGAGATGTGGGACAGCGTTCCAAAGTGGCACTGGACAGGGAAAGGCGTGGATGAAGTTGTTCCCTCAGCTTTTAAGATGGTGTAGATTCGTAACTCATTTCGCGTAAGTCAGGCAAATCAGCGAGTCAACGAACAATCGAACGAGTACCCCTTAGGTTGTCTGTTCAACCAGCCCTTCAAGCCTTTTGACCAGACTGCGAATCTCTTCAAAACCCCTTTGCCAGAAACCGGGATCGTGAAAGTCCACTCCAAGGGGTCTGAGCAGCGCCTCAGGGCTATCAGATGCTCCAGCCTCAAGAAGCGTGAGGTATTTTGGGACGAAGCTTTTCCCCTGCTCCCGATACATCCGATAGAGAGAAAGAACCAGAAGCTCACCGAAAACGTAGCTGTAACAGTAAAAACGAGTGTGGATAAAGTGAGGAATATAGGACCAGCCCCAGCGGTATCCCTCAGTCATTTCTACTGCATCTCCATAGTACTTTCCATTGGCTTCGACCCAGAGATCCCCGATAACCTGAGGGGACAGTCGCCCTGCCCGACGTTTTGAGAAGACCGCCTGCTCAAAGCGGGTAAGGACATTCTGACGAAAGACTGTGGCAAACGCGTCTTCAATCTTCCCGGCGATCAAGGCCACCTTCACCCGGGGATCGGTTTGGCGCTCCACCAGATAGTCAAACACAAGCATCTCCCCGAAGACCGATGCGGTCTCGGCTGTCGTGAGTGGCGTATCGTAGTTCAAAAAGCTCTGCTTACGGCTGAGGGTGCCATGGAGACCGTGACCCAGTTCATGGGCCACGGTCATAACATCCCTCAGGTTATCGGTATAGTTGCAGAGGATATAAGGGTGCAGTCGAGGAGAGGGGGAGGCACAGAAGGCACCGCCCCTTTTACCTTTACGGATCTCCGCATCAATCCAACGTTTGGCGAAAAACTCGGCGGCAATGGAACGAAAATCCGGTGCGAAGGCCTCAAAGGCTTCGAGAATCATCTGCTGGGCTTGAGAAAAAGTAAAACGGGCCAGCTCTCCTACTACAGGCGCATACTGGTCGTAAAGGGCAATGCGTGGGAGACTGAGCAGGCGCGCCTTAAGGCGGAAGTAGTCCTGGGCAATCCCGTAATTCGCCTCGGTGACCTCCATCATCTGACTCACTGCCGCCGCATCGATCTCGTTGGTGAGATGGCGCTCTACCATCGGGTCATGATAATGCCGCAGTCGGTCCATCGTTAGATGATCCTGTATGAGCGTATCATAGACAAACGTCTGGACCTGCTCATGATGGGAAAGCCCTTCGAAGAGAGTCTCCCAAGCGCTTCTCCTGACCTCCCGATCAGGTTGGTGCAGGAGGGCCAGAATCTCGCTCAGTGTTAATTCTTCCAACTTTCCTTCCCGGTCTAGTGAAAAGGTCAGGGATGAAGTGATCTCGGAAAAAAGGCGACCGAAGGCGTTTCTGCCGGTATTGTCCTTTTCATTGACTATTTTTTCCTCCGGCTCGGAGAGCTTGTGAGGACAAAAACGACGCAAGTTTTTCAGGTAATGGCTGTAGACCTTTAAAGTCGGATGCTTAACTAGCTGCTCCGCCACTTCGTCCCTGAGCTTCATCCACTCCAATTCGAAAAACAGCAGGAGATTCTTCACCTCGGTCACACGCTGTTCTACCCTTTGTTCCAGATCCTGGTACTCCGGCTTTAAAGAGTCGGCTGCATAGAGAAGGCTGGAATAATTGGCCACCAGGCTCAAGGCCTCCTCGATCTCTTCTAACTCTTTAAGCCCCTGAAGGAGATGTTCGGGTGCAGGGCCTTCGGGAACATTGATCGTGTCTCGAAAACGACGGGAGAGTGTCTCCGCGCGAGTGCGGCAGTCGTTAAGGGTCGTGTCAATCCGCGGGTCATCGTAAGATGAGAAGAGGTCGCTTAAGTCCCAACAGATGCCTTCGGCACTATTCGTTGTCATAGAGATTCTATCCGTTACTCCATTAATCATTTATTTTATGAGTAGACAAGATCTTTCGTTGACAGCCTCTCCCCGTGGGCGGTATAGCGTGATAGGGAGAAAAGGAGGATTCCTGTGTCAGAAATAGACGATCTCAAGAAGAAAGTGGCCATGGCCTGCCGGATGCTCTTTCTTGGAGGGCTGGTTGATTATAGTGGCCATATCAGCGTGAGAATACCGGGTACGGAGCGATTCCTGATCAACCCCCATCCAATAAGCCGGGCGCGGGTAACTCCCGAGGACATCTTGACGTTTGATTTGAACGGGGCACGTGTGGAAGGAAAGTGGGATCTCCCCTCGGAGCTTCCCATGCATACTCGTACCTACCACATTAGAAAAGATGTCCAGAGCTTAGCTCATCTTCATAACCGTATGGTGGTGATCTTAAGCATGGCTGATCGACCACTTATTCCCGCCTCGAACACGGGAGCCTTGTTTGGCCCTGGGTCAATTCCTGTATACCTCGACCCTGCCTTGATTCAGACCAACGAACAGGGGGACGAGGTCGCCAGAACCCTGGGTGGTGGCGAGGCCGTGATCCTACGCGGGCACGGTTCTCTTGTAGCAGGTCGGTCAATCGAGTGGACCTTTATGGCCTGCATTGACTTGGAGGAAAGCGCTAAAAGACTATACTCTGCCTCGCTTTTAGGACCGGTCCGCTTTTACACCGAGGACGAGGTTCATAGGGTAGCCAAGGGACGCAGGCACCCACCAGTGATACAAAAGGTCTGGGACCATTATGTCGCGAAGGCTAAAACGGCTGGACTTATGGCGGACCTTTAATATCGTAAGTAGCTAGATTTATAAGTACTTTTCTTAAAAACCCAGTTTCTTCTCGCCCTACGGAAGAAAAATCATCATTGCAAAGTCCGGAAATATCTGCTATATAGAGATTTACAATGGTTGATAAAAGGTTAGTCATATGTATGACGATTTTCTAGCGAGAATCCTGGAACCGGATACCTTCTTACCCTCTCAATTCTATGGCAATGAGGGATTGCCTCGTCATCTTGAGGGGGAGAGGGGGCTCATGTTGGCTATCCTCAAGGATGCAGTCGAGTGTCTGCAAAAGTATCGGGAGGCCAGTAGTAGCTCCGGTAAGGAGCTTTATCAGAATGCCCTGGAGTGGGTTGAGGATAAAAGCACAGGATGGCTTTTCACTTTCACCAACATCTGCGATCTTTTAGGATTTGATCCGGATTATCTGCGGAAATCTTTATTGAAACGGGAGTATAAGACCACGAAGCCAACCAAAGGCAAGGTCTATCCTTTCCCTCCCCTGAGTAGCCGGGGGTAAGATTATCTTCTCCTCGCCTTTATAACTTCAAGCTCCTCTTTGACTATCTGACCCTGGGGGGAGGCCGCTCCAAGAATTTCTAACGACCGTTCCAAGGCAGCGATCGCCTTTTCATCCTCATCCAACAAAAAATGGGAACGGCCCAAATAGTGATGGGCGTCCCCCAGGCGATTCATCTTGCCATAGACTACTCCCAGACGATATGGCGGCTCGGCCCACAAGGGTGAGAGATTTCGGGCTCTAAGATAGGCGCTGACCGCCTCGCGGAAATTGGACTCCTTCTCGAACAATTCTCCCAGAAACAGATAGCTTAGAGGTTCTTTTGGCTCTGTACTCAAAGAACGCTCAAAGGCCTCATGGGCTAAAGAAAACTTTCCATTTTGGGTATAGAGCCGACCCAAATCTCGATCAATCCCAGGACTTTTGGGGTTAAGGGTTCTTGCCCTCTCGTAGTTCTCCCTCGCCAGCGACCACTTCCCTAAATAATGATAGGCAACACCAAGGAGATGCCTCGGCTCGGCGCGTCCTGGATATTGGCTAAGGAGCTTTTTATACTCGGCTATCACAGCATCAGAATCATGCCTGTCCAAGCGTAGTATCGTCTGGACTTTTTTGATCGGATCTGGATGCTCCAACCTCGGCCGCTCCTGACTGAAAGAGCGAATCAATCCCTCTATCCTGGCGATGCGCTCCTGACTCAATGGGTGAGTCATCAGATAGGGAGGTAAATCGACCGGGTTCAAAACCCTCTCCTGATCGATGATCTTCAGAAAACCCAGAGCTGCCCTTGGGTCGTAACCCGCCTCAGCCATATATCTTAGCCCAAGAGCGTCCGCTTCTTGCTCCAGCTGGCGGGTGTAAGAGAGTTGGCGTGTTGCGGCCAAGGCCTGACCCAATACCCCGGCAGCTTGGCCCTGGGAACTGCTGCCGGCCAGAAGGACTCCCAGGAGCGCCAAGAGGCTTGTAGGATCCGGCCCGGACATGCGAGCCATATGGCGAGATTTTACATGAACGATTTCGTGACCTAGAACACTGGCGAGTTCGTCTGTGCTGCTGACTTGCTCCATGAGACCCGTATGCACATAGATGGATCCCCCGGGGACTGCAAAGGCGTTTAGTTGGGAATTTTCTACCACGAAGAAGCGGTAATCAAAAGGCTGAGGCCCCAACACTGAGAGGATTCTCTGTCCCACCTGGTTGACATAGCGCTCAACCTCTGGATGATTTACCAGTTTTAGATGTTGCCTTGCCTCGCGGCGAAATTCCCGACTGATCCTTACCTCATCATCTTCACTGATCGGCTTGAGGAAGGGTATTTGGGACGCGAGGTAAGAGCCGCATCCGCTCAAGATAAAGACGAAGAGAAAAGAGCACCAAGCCCTCTTAAACCAAGGCACGAATGTCACAAGCCCTCCAAGCCATGAGAGAATTATAGATGGAGTCCTGAGAGGGATCAATGGTTGGGTCAATGGATAGAGGAGTTGACGGCGAAGCATCAAGACAATATCCTCTGACCTATGTCGAAAAAAGGTCGGCAGCGTTCAATCAACCCTAATCAGAGGGGACAAAAATGGATTTCTTCTTTGACCAAGAGCACTTGCTTTTGCGCAGTCACATCCGTTCCTGGGTAGAGAAAAACTTACTTTCCGCGTCCAAAAAAGAAGCGGATATCGAGAAGGAGGCCCATAGGCTCGTAAGCCAACTCGGCCAAGAGGGATTTATCGCCTATGCAGTTTCCAAAAGATTCGGCGGAGTCCGAGATCATGTTCAGGCCCGCGACCTATGTCTGCTCCGGGAGGAGTTGGCCCGGGGCTCCTCCCTGGCTGACACGATGCTCGCCATGCAAGCTCTCGGGAGCTATCCGATTACGATTGCAGGTAGTGATCAGCAAAAGGCTCGCTATCTCCCCCCCATTGCCAGAGGAGAGGCCATTGCGGCCTTCGCCCTCACGGAACCTCAGGCCGGTTCGGACATTTCATCCATGGAAACGCGGGCAGTCAGGCGCGGCAAGGAATATCGTCTCACAGGAAGTAAGTGTTTTATCTCCAACGCAGGAATAGCCCAAACCTATGTGGTCTTCGCCTTAACCGGTCCCGAGAAAAGTGCAAAGGGGATCAGCGCCTTTGTGGTGGGAGCTGATACCCCTGGGTTCGTTATTAAAGAAAAGATCCCTCTTATCTCTCCCCATCCGATTGGGTCCATTGCCTTTGAGGAATGCCGTGTCCCGGAAACGCAGCGCCTAGGCAGGGAGGGAGAAGGCCTCAAGATCGCACTGCGTACCCTAGACACCCTCCGCTGCACCGTGGGTGCAGCCGCTATAGGATTGGCCCAAAGGGCTTTGGAAGAAGCGATCCAGTACGGTCAAAGTCGGCGTCAATTTGGTCAAGCGTTGGCTGAGTTTCAGATAACACAATTTAAACTAGCCGACATGGCTACAGATCTGGAGGCCTCACGTCTTTTAGTCTATCAAGCGGCCTGGATGAATGATCACGGCCAGAAGGGTCTCACACAGAAGTCCTCCATGGCCAAGCTCTTTGCCACTGAGGCGGCGCAGAGGATTGTGGACCAGGCGTTGCAGATCCACGGCGGGATGGGGCTGGTGGTTGGGACTCCCGTAGAGCAGCTCTACCGTGATGTCCGTGCCCTGAGAATATACGAAGGCACCTCGGAGATCCAAAGGCTCGTTATCGCGCGGACTCTGTTAAAGGGGAAGTAATCGCAGGGGAGGGGCTATGGATTTCGACTTGTCGGATGAACTAGTGGCGGTGCGGGATTTGGCCCGTGACTTCGCCGAGAAAGAGATAGCTCCAACTGCCGCTAAGGACGATAGGGAGCACACTTTCCGCAGAGACCTGGTGCTAAAAATGGGCGAACTTGGTTTTTACGGATGTATTATTCCGGAGGCCTATGGAGGGAATGGTCTTGGATTTCTCGCCCTCACGCTTATAACAGAGGAGATCGCCCGGGTTCATAGCGCCATGCGGGTCTTTATCAATATGCAGGCGGGTCCGGCACTAGCCTTACTCCAGTTTGGCGCCGAAGAGCAGAAGAAGAGATGGATTCCGCCCTTGATTAGCGGCGATACCATCAGCTGCTTTGCCATTACCGAGCCTGACGCAGGATCGGATGTGGCGGCGATGAGGGCTACGGCTATCAGAAAAGGCGCCAGCTACGTCTTAAACGGAACCAAGATTTGGATCTCCAATGCGCCAGTCGCAGACAGCGCCCTTATCTATGCCTATACCGACCGATCCCAGAAACACCGGGGAATCTCTGCCTTTTACGTCGATTTGAATCAGCCCGGATTGAACCGCCGGTCTCTGGAGACGCTCGGTGCCCATGCCTCACCCATAGGCGAATTGGCCTTTGAAAATTTACGTGTTCCAGCGGAAAACCTAATTGGCAAGGAGGGTGAAGGGTTTAAGATCTGCATGTGGCAACTTAACCAGACCCGTTTGAGCTGTGCCGCCGGGGCTTTGGGCGTGGCGCGGGCAGCCCGGGAGGCAGCGGTGAGTTATTGCAACCAGAGGGAGCAGTTCGGCCAAAAGATCGGTCAATTTCAGATGAATCAAGATCTTATTGCCCAGATGGTGGTAGACGAAGAGGCAGCCCGGCTGCTGGTCTATCGTGCGGCGTGCCTGGCAGATCGCAAGCAGCCCAATAATCTCGAGGTCTCGATAGCTAAGTATGCCGCAGCCGAGGCCGCTGCCTTCGCGGCGGACTCTGCCCTTAAGCTCTTGGGGGCCTACGGCTACTCGACGGAGTTTCCTGTGGAACGTTATTTCCGCGATGCCAAGTCCTACCAGATCGTTGAAGGATCATCGAATATCCAAAAACTCATCATCGCCCAGGATACGTTGGGCTACCGGAAAGCGAACCGATGAAAGCGGGAGAGAAAGCGGAGCTGCTTTTGAACTTTTTTCTGGATAGCTTCGGGAAGATTGCGATAACTTCAGCGAAAGGTGTCAGTAAACTCGATGACTACCCGTCGAGCGATCGAAGCGCCTCTGCTAAATTCTTAAACCGCCGCACACGCCCCGCCGCAACATCACGCCTCGCGGTACGAATCGCTTCCCGTGTTTCCGGACGCTCGTAGATCTCCTGGCTGATTTTGAGCTCTACCAACTCCTTGTATGCCTTGTAAGGCAAGACTACTTTAACCGGCTTACCTTTGGCGTCTTTAGTCCAATCTATATCTACTGTGCGATATTC
>JAPUHZ010000048.1 GCA_027297485.1 Deltaproteobacteria bacterium | reverse complement strand
CCTTGGTGGCGATGAGCGCTTGCAGATTGATCTGATTGATGACGAAGGTCTCAACCATCTGGGCCTCAATGATCGGGGCGGTTATCTCAAGGATCGGTTCGTCCTTGAAAAAGAGACGGCCTTCGGGAATGGCCCAAACCTCTCCAGTGAAGTGCAGGCCTTTGAGGAAGTCCAAAAATTCATCAGCAAAGAGCCGCTTCGAGCGAAGGTAGTCGATAGCCCTTGGGTCAAAGGCGAAGTTTTGAAGGAAAATTAAAATATCTTCCAGCCCGGCGGAAACAAAATAGCCGCGGTTTGGAGGGTAGGACCGGATGAAGAGGCTGAAAGTTGCGGATTCGAGTTTCCTGCTTTGGAAGTAGCTTTGGGCCATAGTCAGTTGGTATAGATCCGTGACTAGGGCGAGGTTGTTACGCTGGTCCACAATCGCTCCTTGATGAAAAATGATCTCGCTTAGTTTAGTGTAAAACAGACACTAAGTAAAGAGGAGTTTTTATAATGCTATTGATTATTAGCATATCCTGCGGCTTTCCGCGGGCACAAAGCCGATGGGGTTTCCAAAGGGGAAAAGCGGTAGCTCTTCCCTTTGGTCGACCTCGGGGTTTCAAACCCCGTGGTCGATATAACTTGATTTCCGGACGGGGTTTTGTTAAAAATTGACAAGCGGGCGCAAGAAACAAGAGTACGGGAGGTGGCGTAGATGTTTAAGGATAAGGTTGAGCTTAAAGATATCGACAAGATGGATTCGGAATACAAAGATCTGCTGGGCCGCGTTATGGCCATTCAGGCGGATTGTGAGATTGGTGGTCCTCAACTCTATGTGGAGGATATTTTGCCCAATGCCCCGAGCAAGGTAGACCAACTGATTGTTGCCCGAACCGCTGCCGAAGAACTCGACCACTATCGCAAAATAGCCCGCATCGCGGGTGATATCGGTGTCGATGTTTCTTACGTGCTTAGCCGGCCAAATCAGGAACGGTATGTGGAGGCCTTCCGCGGCAAAATCAGAACCTGGGAAGACTATGCGGTTTTTGGCCTTCTCATTGATCGTGTCGGCCGTTATCAGTTGGAGGAGTACATCGACTGTAGCTACGCGCCGCTGGAGCGTATCCTCCCCGACATCTTGAGGGAGGAAGAAGGCCACCTCGATTACGGGACTAACAAGACAGCCGAGATGGCGGCCAAGGGCGGGGAGTCAAAAGAGAGGGCCCAGAAAGCTGTCAACTACTGGTATATCAAGGGGCTCGACATGTTTGGCCACTCCGAATCCAAACGGTCCGAGCGCTACCGCTACTGGGGCCTGAAGCGTCGGACGAATACCGAGGCCAGAGAACAGTACCGTCAGGAAGTGAATGCTCTCATCGAGAATATGGGTCTTCAGGTGCCGGACCCCAACAAGGGCCGGCTCTACTTTTAGGAGGAGCAGGGATATGCCACAGGCACCTCATACCGAAGAGTTGGATGAATACATGAAAGATGTTGTCCAGGGAGTCCATCGTGCCGTTAATTGGGCGCTGCCGCACCTGGACGACCCGAAGGTTGTCGATAAGGCGATCCAGGACTGCAAAGAGATGTTGGACGTTGTGATGGAGGGTAAAGTCTCCGAGTGGCTGGAATAGACAGAGCCGTTCGCCCATCGGGCCATCCGCCTGATAGATACCAAAAGAAACCGTTCTTAAGCGGCGCTCTCATAGTTGGAGCGCCGTTGCTATAATTCAACTCGTCATCGTCGCTACTTATCTAGGGATGTAACGTTGAACATCATCATCTGTGCCAAAGTCATCCCTGCCAGCTCGGTTACCATTGAAATCGATCCAAACACCAGATGTATGGTGCGCAAGGGCGTCCCCCACGAGCTGGATCCGGCGGCCGCTAGCGCCGTCGAGGAAGGGCTGCGGCTAACCGAACAACACGGTGGTGAAGTCAAGGTCGTCACCATGGGGATAGGCGATGTCACCATTGGCATTCGGAACGCCTTGGCCATGGGCGTTACCTCTGCGATTCACATTTTAGACGATGCCTTGGCCGGGTCTGATGCCCTTGCCACTGCCAAGGTGCTGGCTGCGGCTATCAAAAAGGAGCCCTTTGACCTAGTTATCTGCGCTGCCGAAAGCAGCGACAGCTATTCTGGAATTGTTCCCGGACAGCTCGCTCAGCTATTGGGGATTCCCCCGCTCACCTTCGCCAAAAAGGTCTCTGTTGATGGCAGTAAAATCACCATCAAGCGGCAAAGCGAGAGCGGGTACGATATTGTCGAAGCTCCATTGCCGGCGTTGGTCGCCGTAACCAGCGGCATCAACGAACCCCGCTACCCCCAGCTCAAGGGGATTATGGCCGCTAAGAAAAAAGAGGTTAAGAAATACACGGCTGCCGATCTGGGTCTCGGCCCAGATCAGGTCGGTGCATCCGGTGCCAGGGAAAAGGTGTTGGGTGTTGGAAGACCACCTGCCCGTGAGGCCGGAAAGATCATCACGGATGAAGGCGACGGCGGAACACAGGTTGCTGATTTTCTCGCTGAGTTGAAGGTTATTTAGATGGCGGATCTGATTTGGGTCTATGCTGAAGTGGTCGAGGAAAAAATCACACCGACCACGTTAGAGATGCTCTCCAAGGCAGCCGAGGTAGGAACTGCCGAGGCTGTTCTCCTCGGACCCCATCCGGAAGACTCCATCCAGACGCTAGCGAACCATGGCGCCACCAAGGTGTATCGATCTGCTGATGTTGTTTTTTGCGACTATCTAACGGTTCCCGCGGTAGAGACCATTGCGGGGCTGATACAGAAATATTCCCCTGCTGTGATGCTCTTTGCCTCGAGCTATGAGGGTAGGGACGTGGCTGCTGCGCTGAGCGCGAAACTCGACTCAGGCGCAATTACAGATGTGGGTGACTTTATCTTGAAGGACGGTTCCGTTGAAGCCACGATCCCGGCCCTAGGGGGAAGCTACCAAAACACCAGCACCCTGGTCAATTCCGGGACGAAAATATTGTTGGTTCGACAGAAATCTTTTGAGGCGAGAGAGTGCGGTCAATCGGCCCTCGTGGAAGAGATTGCAGCACCCTCTGATCCGGCCCTATGCAAGGTTCACCTGACCGAACGGGTAACGGTCAAGCAAGAGGGTCCTCAGCTTGAGGGGGCCGATGTGATAGTCGCCGGCGGACGAGGTCTGAAAGAGGCAGAACACTTCGATATGCTGCGGCAGCTAGCGGAGCTACTCGGTGGTGCAGTTGGCGCAACGCGGGCAGTAGTGGATACCGGTTGGGTACCCTATTCTCTGCAGATCGGTCAGACGGGAAAAACCGTCAAGCCAAATCTGTACATTGCCTGCGGCATCTCTGGCGCAGTTCAGCATCTCGCCGGGATGAAGAGTTCAAAGGCGATCGTTGCGATCAACAAAGACCCCGAGGCGCCGATCTTTCAATTTGCCGATCGGGGTGTGGTCGGTGATGTCTTCAAGGTGGTTCCTCAACTGATCGACGAGATCAAGAAGCGAAAAGGGGTTTGATTTGCAGGGGTTTCTGTCGGGGGCTGTTATTACGAGCGGGATTTACCCTTAGAGTAGGGGCAAGGCCTAATCTATGCCCTGCTGATGGAGAGGCAGGTCGGTGGTGATGACGACAGACCCCTTTTTGGATAACCCCAGTGCTGATTCAGGGCCAATCTGATCTTCATGTCGGTGCAGTCCGAAAAAGCAAAAACCTATCTAAAGGCAGTCTCTCCAGGACCTATAGAGGAGCGGAAAGATTTAGCAGGACAAGATATAAATAAAAACAGTTGAGATTAATCCCTATCGTAATACGTTCGTTATCCGGTTGTGATATTTTCTTAACCAGCGTGTGATCTCCACTGTAGGGAGAGGTCTGCTGATGTGGTACCCCTGTGCCAGGTCGCAATTGAAGGTGGACAACATTTTCTTTGTTTTTAGATCCTCTACACCTTCAGCAACCACCTTGAGTCCAAAATGATGACCCAGGTCTATGGTCGCGCGCACGATCACCACATCGTCTTTATCCGTTGCCATGTTCATCACAAAGGATTTATCGATCTTGAGCTCATTAACCGGTAGTTTCTTTAAATAGGCCAACGAGGAATAACCGGTTCCAAAATCGTCGATAGAAATCCGTAAGCCCATGTTGCTCAGGCGTGTGAGGTTCTCCATCGTGCGCGCCGGGTCTGTCATGATCGCGCTTTCAGTAATTTCCAGTTCCAGCTGGGCAGGAGACACCCTGGAGGCTGCGAGCAGTCCAGCGACCTGATCGGGGAGCTCGGCAGCTTGCAGGTTCAACATCGATAGGTTTGTAGCCATCTTGATCTTTAGCCCCACTTGATTCCAGGCTTGGCATTGGCGCAGCGCCTCGTGGAGAACCCACAGGGTGAGCGGCATGATCAACCCCGTCCGTTCCGCCAGTGGAACGAACTGATCCGGTGGAATAGTTCCAAGCTTTGGGTGCTGCCAGCGTACAAGCGACTCCACTCCGATGATACGGCCAGTCTGGAGGTCTATCTTGGGTTGGTAGAGCAGGAATAACTGGTCTTCGACTAAGGCACGGCGCAATTCCCCAACGAGCACAAGACGGTAAGGGTTGCTTTGGTCCTGCTCAGGAGAATAGATGGCGTAACCGCTGTGATTGTCTCTGGCCACAGATAATGCCACATTGGCTCGCTGGATGAGTGTATTGGCAATCGTGCCGTGCTCAGGAATAAGCGCAATGCCGATGCTGGTCTGCACCTCGAGCTTTAGCTCTCCCAACACAAAAGGTTTTTCCATTGCTTTCAGAATCTTGCTCGCGACCAGGGTAACATCCTTGGTGGTTTCCACTGACGGAAGCAGCACCGCAAATTCAACCCCACCCATACGCGCAACCGTGTCGGCATTCCCCAACTGGTCCCGCACACGCGATCCAACCTGTCTTAAGAGGAGATCACCGATGTGGTATCCAAGGACTTGGTTTATTTCCCTGAAACTGTCCAGCCCCATGATGAGCAAGGCAACGGATTTTTTTTCACGTTGTCCCACCGCCATCGCTTGCTGCAGGCAGACCTGCAGGACAGTGCGGTTGGGAAGATTGGTCAAGGCATCATGTTTAAGCTCGTATTCGCGCGTCGCTTTTGTCTCTTGCACCTTTTCCTCCGGATGTCGCAGTTTTATTGGGTCGAGATGAGCGATTCAAGCAAGATTGAATGACTCTCATAACAGTCTCGCTGCCAGGTGGTGCTAGGATTTTCAAAGCAAATAAGGTGCCAGACCAACAGCAAGGACCTAGCTAACAGAACGTATTGTTTTTCCAAAGGATTTGCCGTCCTGAGCGGTCCTCATCCACTTTGAGCGTGCCAAAAAGAGGCAGTCTAGTGACAAAACTGTCATGATAAGGGAAAACTCTGTCAGTCTGTGCCATAGAATAATGGCGGAAATCTAGCGTATTCCAGCAGTTCATGGAAGAAAAGGAGCTTGTCGTGGCAAGAGCATTGACTAAAATATTCAAACTCAGGCTATTGAGCTAAAAATATTGTTGAAGTATTGCTAACTCAAAGAGAAGCAGATAGAGCTTTGGGGAGAGAGCCGAGAGTATTGCAAAATCTTGTTCCCAGCCTGGTCAAAAAGGATCCAGATGCAGGGCTTTAAAGATCCGGCTCAATAGATAAGGAGGCTAGGATGAAAAGATATAAAAAACGTTGGGTGATTTTTGTTTCTACCCTGTGGGCACTTGCAATTTTGCCCTATTCAGCTGTGTCCGGGTCGCTGGACCCCTATATTGAAAAGGCAAAGAAGGAAGGCTCAGTTAGGATCGGCATCACAGTGAGAATGACTAGTCACGGCAAGCCTACGGGCAAAAAATATCTGAAGGCATTTAACGACCGCTATCCTTTTCTGAAAGTGGAATTCAAAAGAATCGGCGGCTCCCGGGAACGGGAAAGGGTTTTTTCGGAAATGGCAGCCGGCCTTTTCAAATATGACGTTGTTGTTGTGAGTGAGACGATGGTCCCTAACGTTCTTAAAACAAAGATGGCTCGGGTTACGGACTGGGAAAAACTGGGAGTCTCAAGGATATTAATTCACCCGGACAAGGTGGGTGTGTCCTTAAGGACGCCGGTTTTTGGCATCGCTTATAATCGGGAGCTGGTCTCGGATAAGGAGGCTCAAACCTTTACATGGGAAACCTGCACGGAACCAAAATGGCGGGGCAAAACTGTCATGGATGATCGGCCGCGCCATCTAAATATCCTTTATCAGGACAACGGCTGGGGGCGTGAAAAGACCCTCGATTACGCAAAACGCTGGAAGGCTAATCAACCCATCATGGAAGCCAGCCGCTCGACGGCAGCTCAGAAACTTTCCGTCGGGGCCTATCCTTTGATTTGTGGCTCGCCTCGGCGGCAGGTCAAGGATCTGAATGTCCATGCCGGTGTTCAATCCATAGGTATCGTATTTCCGGAGCCTGTCCCGGTCGGGGTCGGGGATGTTATCTACGTGCCAAAAAAGGCTAAACATCCCAATGCCGGAATTCTATTCCTCGCTTGGTCGGCAACTCGGGAGGCACAAAATATTCTCGACAAAACCAACTTTTCTGGGCACCCTGGGTTTGAAGGGAATGAAGTTCGGAAGGTTCTCAAGGGAAAAAAAGTCGTTTATGGGAGCTGGAAATACAGCCTTCGGGCGGATGCGATTCTGGCGGAGATCCTTGTAACCATGGGATTCCCGGTAGTCCGGTAACGTCATAGATCCCGGGCCTAAGCAATAGTAAGTCTCATTAGGATGATGGTTGCCGGAGCCTTATCAAGGCGCTTTACCTGGGTTCGCCAACGCCTTGGACCTAATCTCTTTTTTGCCGGAGTGGTGTTGGTCCTGCTGTGGTTGATATTGCTTCCACTAGGACAGCTAATCCTGAACAGTTTCCGGGTCGGTCATCCGGCTGTCCCTTCACCGTTTACCCTGCAAAATTACGTGGTCGGTTTTGGAAATCCATTAACGTATCAGATGATATGGAACACTTTCGTGTTTGCAGGGTCCGGGACCATCTTGACGCTGTCGATCGGAGTGCTCTTTGCCTGGTTGACCGAGAGGACGGACATGCCCGGCCGCAATATGGCCTGGAGCCTGCTTCTGATCCCCCTGGCGATGCCTGGATTTCTCTTTTCCATCGCGTGGATTTTCCTTCTCGATTCTCGAGTGGGCCTGATGAATATTTGGTTGCGCTCTCTCTTATCCTTTTTTGGAACTGAGCTCGAGACCGGCCCACTGAACATCTATTCGATGACCGGTATGATTTACCTCGACGGTCTTCGTGGAGTGACGACGGTATTTTTGCTTGTCGTTGGGTCCTTCCGGGCGATGGATCCCAACCTGGAGGAGGCGGCGCGCATCGCTGGGGCGGGGGCATGGACCACCTTCAGGCGCATCACCCTTCCTACCTTGCTTCCAGCCATCTTTGGAGCGTTTCTCTACTCTTTTATTTCTTCGATGGAATCTTTCGAGGCCCCTCTGCTTGTCGGGCTCCCCGCAGGGATCTTTGTCTATAGCACGATGATCTATTTCTCGACCCGCCTCATGCCGAGTTATGGGCTGGCTGCGGCTTTTGCCGTGAGCTACTGCCTTATAGCCATCGTCCTTGTAGTGATTTACCAGCGAGTCACCCTGAGAGGTATCGAGCGGTTCGCGACCATCACGGGAAAGGGTTATCGACCGCGCGTGGCCCGCCTGGGGCGGCTGCGCTGGGCGGCACTCGGCCTATTTATCTGTTATTTTACCCTGGCCGTTGCTCTTCCCCTCTTCATCCTGGTCTGGGCGGCACTATCTCCTACTTATGCCCATCCGAGCTGGGAGGGCGTAGGTGGATTAACCCTGATGCACTTTCGCCATGTTTTCTCAGAGCCAGGCATTTGGCAAGCCACACGGAATACCATCGTGGTCACCTTGACGACGGCGACGCTGACGGTGCTTCTCTCCTTTTTCGTGGCGTGGATTGTCGTCCGTACGAGGATGCGGGGGCGTCTTTTGCTTGACAGTCTCACCTTTCTTGCGCACGCCATTCCAGGGATCGTGATTGCGCTGGCATTCATCTTTGTTTATCTCCAGGCCCCCTTCAAGTACCTCCAGCTTTACGGCACCGTATGGATCGTTTCTCTCGCGCTGGTGACTTCGTATATAGCTTTCACGAATCGGACGATGAATGCCGCCATTGCCCAGGTCCATAAGGAGCTGGAGGAAGCTGCGCGGATCTCGGGAGTGGGACGGATCACGACAATGTTTCGCATTACGCTTCCGCTCATATTCCCGGCATTTGCGGCCGCCTGGATATGGGTAGCTGCACATGCTATCCGCTCCTTTTCCGTGCCGGTTATGCTGGCTAGCGAAGGGAACTGGACGCTGTCCGTGATTCTGTGGCGCATTTGGGATGAGCAGAATGCCTTGACTACAGCTGCCGCCCTCGGTGTTATCTTCATCATTAGCGTCTCGGCTCTTACTTTCCTGGGGCGGCGAGTGATCGTGAGAGCTTTCTCGGTGGAGTAGGCAAGTTGGAACTTACCGTTAGAAACTTAAAAAAGGTGTTCAGGGCAAAAGGAGGGGAGGTGCTGGCGGTTCACGGGGTTTCCTTCTATGTGCCCAAGGGAAAGTTCTTCACCCTTCTGGGTCCCAGTGGGAGTGGTAAAACCACGATTCTCAGATGCATCGCGGGGCTGGAGTTTCCCGACAGTGGGGAGATCCGGCTTGGAGAAAAAACCTTTTACTCCGATGAGAAGCGGATAGCCCTTATGCCGGAGGAACGCGGAATCGGTATGGTCTTTCAGTCCTATGCGATCTGGCCGCACATGAATGTCTTTGACAACGTGGCCTTCCCTCTGCGATTTGGGTTGAGGCGTGTTCCACACGGGGAAATAATGTCCAGGGTGCGCCGGGTTCTTAGCCTTGTTCAAATGGAGGGCCTTGAGTCGCGTATGGCGACGCAGCTCTCTGGAGGACAACAGCAACGTGTTGCCCTCGCGCGGGCACTGGTGGCTGAGCCAGAGCTACTTCTCCTCGATGAACCTCTATCCAATCTGGACGCCAAGCTGCGCGAAGAGATGCGCATTGAGATCCGGCGGATCCAGAGAACGCTGGACCTGACGACCATTTACGTGACCCACGACCAAGCCGAAGCCCTCTCTATGTCGGACCAGGTAGCCCTCCTCCGCAGCGGCAAAGTCGTTCAGGTCGGACCTCCGAGAGAGATCTATGAGAAGCCGGGTGATCTCTTCGCGAGTACCTTCATTGGCACAACCAACAAACTCGCAGGATTTATGGAACATCCCGGGAAGCCTGGGTCCCTTGGCAGTGTTCGTATTCAGGGACGCGAATTAAGATGTATTATCGGAGAGGGATGCAGCGAAAAGGGCAATGTCGTCGTTTGTGTTCGTCCGGAGGACATCGAGGTGACAGTTGCCAGTGAGGTCAGCACGGATGGCTGGAAGGGAGTTGTTCGGCAAGTGGTCTATTTCGGCGACAGCATGATTTGCGAGATTGAATCAGCGGGATCAATCCTGCGTGCCCGACTTCACCCATCCATCATACTCGAAGAAGGTCAGGAGGTCCTTTTGGACTTTTCCTCTGAGAGGTGTGTTGTCTTTCCGGCGGATTCTAGCACTTGATGCGCGATCCTAAGTAATTCAAAGGGGGCCTCTCCATGAATAACGAGATGCATATGAGGACCTTAGTCTGTATTGGAGTTCTCCTTGGTTTTCTCTCCTTCCTTCCGGCCCGAGCTAACGCGGAACCCCCAACACTCCATCCGGCAGCCCATGAGGAACTTGGCACTATTCTGGATGAGTTCGCCACCCACCTCAAAGGTCTTGGCACTCTCTGGCATCGACACTTCCTTGGACGTGACTCGTACAGAAAGCGACCGCTCATTACCTTTATGCTTCAGCACCGGGATGAGCTGGAACTCTCTACCGTCCAAGTCGAGAATCTAAAGCGGCTTCGTGCCAGCTTTCAGCGCGAGGCCATTAGGCGGCAGGCCGACATTCGTGTCGCTGAGATGGAATTGGAAAGCCTCCTCGATGCCGCTACGGTAGACTTGGAACAGGTAGAGGCCAAGATCCGCCAGATCGAGAAGCTACGTTCTGATCACCGACTCGCCCGGATCCAAACGATCGAGAAGGGTAAAGCACAGTTAACCTTAGCACAAGGGGAGAAGCTTCGGATCTTAATCGCTAAGCCCTATTAGGGACCTGACTGAGTTTTTCACACGTTACCATAATCTCCGATCCAGGCTCCGGTACTGGATTCCCTCAGAGATGTGAGCAGACTGAATTTCCTCAGAGCCTCCCAAGTCGGCGATGGTGCGGCCGACACGGCGGCCGAGTGAGGTAAGGCAAAAGGATGATTCACGATCCCAGCTTTTTCATGATCCCGTATTTACCTGGGTGCAAAAGGGATGAGAGTCGCCCATCCGGCAGGCGGCCCCGACTTTTGCCAGCGAACTCTCAAACTCTTCGTGGATCGCAGGATCCTCGTCTTCGTACTCCAACTGCGTCCCGCCCTCCTTGACGCTCTGTCTCCTGGAACCTTCCACCATTTTGACAAAGGGGTAGTGCCAGTTGTTCCAACGAAGCGCCAGGTAACGCACTGGATCAGCTCCACAGTTGAAGTGGTTGTGAAACCAGAGCTGGGGCGGGACCACCACACTTCCTGGTTTCCAATCCACCCGAACTCTGTCCTTTCTCCCTTGAGGCCAAAGTAGGGAATAACCCTGACCGCTAAGGATGAGGACGTGGGCACCCGGACCATGATAGTGGGCCTTCTTGTACGTCCCCGGTGCGAACTCCGAAATATGGGCCGCCATAATTTGGCCAGCCAGGTCAAATTTCAGATTGGTGGCGCTCCCCCCGCGCTCCCTTTGGTCACTCAGTTCGATGGTATGGGTGTCCGGAACGAAGTTGACCGACATCCAAAAACGTCCGTAGAGCTTGGCTTTGCCGCTGAAGTAATCGTCCTCCGCCGGGTTAAAACGATCCGTGAAGGCAAACTCATTCCCCAGGATAAAATCCAGATTGTGAAAGAGCTGCATCATAAAAGGGGCGTTGGTCACGGCAAAATATCTTACCGGCTCGCTTCCGCTGCCGTTAAAATGCTGGTAGCGGGCATTCAAGGGAATCGCGAATAGACTTCCCGCATGCCATTCAAAAGTATGTTTTTTCCCCTGGTCCTGCCATAGGGTGGTTGCCCCATGTCCCTTGGCTATATAAACGATCTCTTCATAGAGGTGCTTTTGCGGCGCTAAATTCTTTCCCGGTGGGATCTCACAGACGTAGGCGTCGTTCGTTCCGCCTGTGCCGTCGAGATTGATGAATGCCCCTAATCCTCCTTTGAGTTCCCATGGGGCTACCTCTACTTCCTTGATGTCTTCCACGAAAAAGCCCCTGATGACAGGTATCTTTTGACTCTCCTGCCAGGATCTATAAGTCTCTACTCGCGGCGCCTGAGATTCGTCGAATCTCTCAACACTGATCCCTGCCATTGGCTTCCTCCTGCCCCTTTACAGCTCGGATAAGGCCTCTTCGGCAAGCCCGTTATGGACCACCCGCTCTACAGAAAAGCCCGGATCAATCCGGCCCGCGGCTTTCAGCTCCTCCATGTGCACCTTAACACCTTCAACGCTGGCGATGATCCGCCTGGGCTCGAGCGGCCAGCTTTTTGGGATCCCATTCTCGACGCCGCTTCCCGCGAGGGAATCAACGTTTAAGGCCCTCTTTAGAACGTTTACGGAATCCGACCCTGTGGGATCCTCTTCTTTCATAAAACGGTGGGCCCGCATAACCCCCTTAATGAAACCCTTGACGATCTCCGGCTGCCCCCTTAGCATGCGACCGGTGGTGGCCATGGACCGGATTACATAGTGGGGAAATAATTGAGAGAGATCAATCACTTCGACGAGTTCTTCCCGGCGAATGAGTTCCTTGACGACCCGACCCTGTGGCCCGTTGTGGTGATAAACAACAAAATCGGCCTGGCCCTCTTTAAGAGCTGCGATCTTCTCCGGCATACCCTCGTTTTCAATAACGACAACGTCTAAATCACGATCGGGATCAATCCCCAACTTGTTATAAAGGGTCCGCGTGATGCGCTCCCCCGCCCCTAGACGACGGTTTGTGCAAAGGCGCCTGCCCTTCAGATCGATTGATCCCTTGATCGTATCCGGAAGAGCGGCGATGCTGAAGGGAAGTCCGTTTCGGTAAGAACCGATAATATGGAGGTCTTTTCCCTGATCGTTCGCTTCGATCAACATAGCAGGATGAGCGTCCATACTGAAGTTGGTTCTTCCGTCCAGGAGACGATCGATGGATCCTGTATTATCACCGGCGATGACAAGGTGGGTGGCCTGAATGCTCTCCTGGCGAAAGTAGCCATGGGATTCGGCTGTAAGGGGGGCTATGGGATGGGCAGGATGTTTAGGATAGAAGTGTTCTACGGAGTAAGCAATTTCCCTCTGGATTGAGCTAGGCATGTTTTTACCTCCCTCCCAAAACCCTCAAAAACCCGGCGACCGAGCTTATCAAAGTACTGACGTCTAAGCCACAGATCAGAGAGAAGCATGGCTTGTCTGCCGGAAGCCCAAACATAGCGAATATCATCCGTCTAATTTATAAAGGTTTCTCGCATTGTCCTCAAAAATTTTTTTCCGGTCGCCACTACTAAGCCAATCAACATCCTCGATCACCGACTTAAGGTCATCCATTGCCTTTCCAGTCTTCGGGTTCACAGATGAGCCGGCGCCCGGGCTTTCCGTGCCGAACAGGCAATGCTCTGGACCGATCACCTTAAAAAGCAATTCCAGGGCCTCTTTCGAATACAAGCAGGTGTCGTAATAAAGCTTCCTGGCTACGTTCTCGAAATATTCGCTTTCCGGATAAGTTTCACGGCCGATGTTTCTCCGGCTTGGATAGCGGCTCGCCATGAATCTCCCGATCTGATAGGGGATCGCGCCGCCACCATGGGAAACAACAATTTTTAGTTTGGGAAAATCTTGAAGTACGCGCGAATTAATTATAGAGACGATCGCGATGCTTTCCTCATTAATAAAGTGGAGGGTATACGAGAGACGAGACGATAAGCTCGTCGAAGAATGGATCATGCAGGGTACGTCGAGCTCAACCAGCTTTTCATACAACGGATACCAGTATTCTTCCCCCATGGCCGGGGTACTATCGTCACCCCTGGCCCCCGGATCCGGGTTGACTAAACAGCCAATGAAGCCCAGCTCCTTGACGCACCTCTCAAGCTCCTCTAGACAGTTCTTCGGGCTTACTCCCACACATTGTGGCAGACCGGCGATCCCTTTGAAGGTGTCGGGGCGCATTTTACAATGGCGGGCGATGAGATCATTACAGGCCTCGACGTACCAATGCACGATTTTCTCAGGCTTTTCGTGGTGCATGAGAGTGTAAGGACGGGGGGAGATGAATTGAAGATCCGTGCCGGCTTCGCTTAGAAAATCGAGATGTCCTTTTAAGGCTGCCTCGACCTTCTCGTCACTTACCTTGAGATGGCTCCTGCGTTGACTCCCACGACTCGCCAAGAGATTAGCCTGATAGGCATAAAGTTCGGGAGGTGCTGAAATATGTCCGTGAGCATCAATAACCATAAAGAGAAACTCCTTTCTCTCCTAAACTCGCTAGACCCAATTCAAAGAAGTAATTGAGCGCTGATGCCGATTCTCATTCAATATCGTTTATCAGCTACTGCTCCCAGTAGGCAAACCCCATAGCACAGCCAGTCCCTGTAGAAGTTCTATAACAGGGAACATAATCAACCAATCGTGCAGCCCGGTCTGCGGCGGCTGCCGTCACGATCCAGTTTCTAATTTCAGAAGTTCCTCCAACCAAAACGGAAGACGGAAGAGAGCCCAGGAACTTGGTGTCATTTTCTTCCAGGGCTCGCAGTACGTTCCGGTCGAGGTTTTCATCGATGATCGTATGGCTTAGGCCTCCTGAGCCCAAGACCGCAACTCTTTTGAGACCCTGCATCCGACGTATGACCTCGGCCAAAGCCACGCCGAATTGAACACACCGACTGGCCGAGGGAGCCGGAGGATGGTAGGTATTCACCATAACCGGAACAATCGGACAACTGAAATCTTTCATAAGAAATTTGAGGGGTCGTGCAAAAGCATGGCCAAGCCCCCCTTCATATCTAAGGACCCTGGAATAAGCCGGATCAAAACCGACCTCCATCAGCCCTTCCACGATGTGTTCGGCGAGGGGTCTATGAACCTTATATTTTGTTCGATTCGCGGACTTGGGTTCGTTAAAATATCTCAAACTCACACTGGCTTCAGCTTCTTCGCCGATATAGATCAAGAACGGCGGCATATTATCATCCAAAAGGTTCTCGTGCTGGTCATCAGCCACAATGAGGAGAGCCTCCGGAGACCACTCCAGCAACTTTTTCCTAAGGCAAGCGATTGCCTCCATACAACGGTTCCATTTAGCCCATTTGACTTCCGGGGTCTCCGCCATCAACTCCGGCTTGACCGGCAACGAGTTTCCGTATCGCTCTTTATCCTTTTGCTCCATGACGCACCATTGATCGGGTTTGATCATCAACTGAGGGCCGTGAGACATCGCAACCAATCCAACAAGGTCAGCCATCTATAGTTCCTCCTATGTTAAAGCGGCTCAGTGATGTTAAAATAGCCATAAACATTAAATACCGTAGATCGCCGGTGTCCCGTCTTCGAAATCGAAAAAGACTGTACAGTTCCCCTCTGTATCGAAGTGACGGTCCCACCGACCGGTCGTTGCCCGGACGCTCCTCACCATCCCTCCCACGAACCACTCTACGATATTGGTCTGATGGGGTCCTTGATGTCGCAAACTATTCCCCCCCTAAATTCGTATCCATCTCCGAGGCAATTCTCGGTATCTGAAGCTAATCGCTGGTGTTCCATGCAAGGTTTAGCCCCGCCGCGTTTTTCAACTTCCCCGTGGGAGTAATATGAAAGAACTGGCAAGGCAGTTTGATTCTATTGCAGAGGGACTGAAAGTTAAACCCTACCCAAGCTTGGAAGCCATTGCCAATACCTACGAGATCGCCACCTTAGAGTATCCCGCGGCCAAAGGTTTGAATCCCTTGATCCTATGGGATTTGCATTGGGTGAAGGAGTTCGACGATGAAGGGTTTATCGACAATTTGATCCGTCAAATAAACGGCTAACAGTTACCGGCGCTGGAGTTGGTGGTTTTGTATTTGTGCCGGACTTCGTCGAGATGGGAATGGGGCCCGATCTACAGCTCTAAGAAGGGCGAAGAAAATATTCAATATAATCAATAACTTCCCCTAAATTCTCCTCTGTTCTTACAAAACCCTCCAGGACGTAATGAAAGCATCGTTGAATTGCGTTCTGGCCTGAACATAGGGCCTCCTTGACAAGCCTTGGCTTTGTGATATTGGTGCCCCCGTGACAGTCTCCCCAGCTTTGACATGGTTCCCAGTGTGAAGTGAGGCCAAACAAAGGGACAAAAAGCGTCCCTCTAGGGGGGAATATTCTAAAGTTCTCAGTGGCTGGACCTTAAAAGCGAGCTCGTATCATTAAAACTATGAATTGAATGAGGGCCTGGATCTAAAGTAAAGGAGGAAACATAATGAAAACGATTAAAGTGCTTATCGCCTTGTTCGTTGCTGTTTTTTTACTCCCGGTTGCTTCTCGGTCGGGAAGTCCAGATCCGAAGTTGATTGAAGGTGCAAAGAAGGAAGGGAAGATCTCCTACTGGACGACCATGAATATGGAGCAGAGCATAAAGGTCGTGCAAGCGTTTCACAAAAAATATCCTTTCATCAAAACAGAGCTCTATCGCACCGGTGGCGACTCCATGCTTACCAAGATCCTAGCCGAAAATCGCGCCGGCCGAAACGCATGGGATGTGACGGTAGCAAGTGGTGATAAGTTTTCTCTGTTATATAAGAGAAAAATTGTGGGACTTTACCGTTCAGCCGAAGCTAAAAATATCATTCCAGATCTGGTGGACAAAAATGGGTATTGGACGGGCTATTATGTCAACCCTTACGCGTTGGGATACAATACTCGACTGGTCAAAAAGGAAGACGTCCCCAAGACGTACGAGGACCTGCTCAAACCCAAGTGGAAAGGGGGAAAAATATCGATCGATAACACAGCTTATACGTTTCTCTTTGGACTTATCATGGCATGGGGCGAGGAGAAAGCGGTTGCCTACTTCAAAAAACTCGCGGCACAAGAGCCGGTTCCCATGCGGGGTAACACCAATCGGGTTGCTCTCACGATGGCCGGAGAGTTCCCTCTAATTATTGCCTACGCACCGACGATTCAAAGGTCCACCTCCAAGGGGGCGCCCATCGACTGGGTTCCCCTGGAGCCGGTCCCGGTTCAGGTCAATGCGGTCCTGTTTAGCGCCAATGCTCCCCATCCGAACGCAGGCAAGCTATTCATCGATTTTATGCTCTCTGAACAAGGGCAACAACAGCTTGTAGGGTTCCAGCGAATTCCTACCCGCCGGGGAATGGATCCCAATCCAGCTCGGCTATTCAAGGGATATAAGCGCATCATAGAGAAACCCCATGAGATAGATGCAAAGGCCTTCTCGAGGGCGGTAAAACAC
>JAPUHZ010000479.1 GCA_027297485.1 Deltaproteobacteria bacterium | reverse complement strand
CATCGCAATAGTATTGCGCCTGGATTAGGGAGGAATTTATGCAGGATATCTCCAATATGAGAGGCTTCATCAATTGCTTAGAGGAGATGCGAGAGATCAAAACTCTTCAAGGGGTTGATCTCAATTTGGAAGTTGGAGCCTTGACTGAACGTGCGGCCGAAAGGGAAGGCCCGGCACTGCTATTCAGCCATTTCAAGGGCTATCCAGAGGGTTTTCGGATTATCTCGAATGTGTTTAGAACCTGTAGACGGACCGCTCTGCCCATGGGACTACCGACAGACCTCAAGGGAGTAGATTTTCTGCATGCTTGGAAAAGGAAACTTGCGACATTCAAGCCCGTCCCGGTGCAACAAGTGGAAGGCGGTCCAATTTTTGAAAATCAAATGGGTGAAGATGAAGTCGATCTTTACAAGTTTTCCACGCCGACCTGGCATGAGCTCGACGGGGGACCCTATCTAGGGACCGGATGCGGTGTGATCACGAAGGACCCCGACACTGGAAAGATCAATATCGGCACTTACCGGGTCATGATTCAGGGAAAGAACAGGGTCTCGGTCAAAATGAACATGGGAAAGCATGGCAGACTCGCATTCGAGCGGAGCCGCGCCGCAGGGAAGCCGTTACCTGTTGCCATTACGTTAGGCCAAGGGCCTAGCCTATTTCTTGCCTCTCAGATGCCGGTGCCGCCGGAGGTAAACGAGTATGAATTTGCCGGCTGGCTTCAGGGATCGCCCGTGTCCGTAGCGAGGGGCGCCGTGACTGGGCTTCCTATCCCGGCAGACGGCGAAATTGTCCTTGAAGGAGAAATGCCCCCCTACAAAGATGGAGAGCTTCCCCGTGAGGGCCCCTTCGGAGAGTGGCCGGGCTACTATACGGAGGCGAACGAAGGAGAGACCCCGGTAATGATCGTGAAACGAGTTTACTACAGGGACGACCCTATTATTCTCGGTGTGCCCCCGCTGAAACCGCCCAACAGCTACCTTCCTATACCTCTTGGCGCGGCCACGTTGTGGGAGCAACTGGAAAAGGCAGGGGTGCCTGAAGTAAAGGGGGTATGGGGTTTTGTCTACGGCGGTCAACCAGGCCCTTTCACCGTGATCTCCATTCGCCAGCGCTACTCAGGACATGCCAAGCAGGCCCTTCTCGTAGCGGCAGGGGCGCGCGCAGGGGCTTACGGCGGAAAGTTCGTTGTTGTAGTAGACGACGACATCGACATTTCCAATCCTTACGATGTGATCTGGGCAATCGCAACAAGGTGTTACGTCCGGGAAGGAATCGATCTCGTAAAGAGCGTCTGGGCCTCGGTCTGCGAACCTGCCATGCCTCCCGAGGATCGCTCTCCCCGCGGCTACACCTCAGATCGGGTTCTGATCGACGCCTGCCGTCCCTACCGCTGGCTGGATGAGTTTCCCGGGGTCAACGCATTTACAAAGGAATTTAAAGATGAAATAGAAAGGAAGTGGAAGCTTTAGAAGAACCGGACCTCAATAAGCTACGGTCTGGAAAGGGATGGATTTTTGAATTTGAAATTTATGCCTGGGGAAAAGGAAAATGAGCTTCTGAATTCGAAGGATGACGGCTTTCCTCCTGCCCCGCTGACCCTGGAAGGATCGTGCATCCTGCACCAAATGTTCCGTGTGCGCTGGTCTGCGTGGAAGGCGCTCCGCTCGGCCGAGCGCAAGGGGATCATTGAGGAAGCTACCGCCATGTTTGAGGGGATGGAACGGGACGCCACCGAGCAGAGCGCTCTCTTTTCTTTGCTCGGGCACAAAGGGGATCTTATGATTCTCCACTTCCGCCGTGAGATTGACACACTGAACAGTGCGGAGCTTTGCCTGGCCAACCTCAGGTTCGCTGAGTTCTTGGAACAGACGACCTCGTACCTATCGATTGTGGAACTGGGATTGTACCAGGTTTCCGTCCGACTCTTTGGAGAGCTTAAAGAAAAAGGGTTCCAACCCCGTAGCCCGGAATGGAACCAAGCGGTGGAAGCCGAGCTGGCCAAGCAGCGTAAAGCAGCTATGCCACGGCTCTGGCCAGAGATTCCCGCACGGCGTTACGTCTGCTTTTACCCTATGAACAGGATGCGGGGGGAGACGAAAAATTGGTATCAAGTCCCCATGGCAAGCCGGCAGCGAATGATGCGTGATCACGGTGCTATCGGCCGAAGGTATGCGGGTCAAGTGACCCAGATCATCTCCGGCTCCATCGGCTTTGACGACTGGGAATGGGGAGTGGATCTTTTTGCCGATGACCCGCTGGTGTTCAAAAAACTGGTCTACGAAATGCGCTTCGACGAGGCCAGTGCTATCTATGCCCTGTTTGGCGCTTTCTACGTGGGTCTCCGCTTCCCGGCAGCAAAACTCGCCACACTGCTTGAGGGCAAAACTCCACCTTTTCTGCCTCAGCCCTAACCCGAAAAAAAGACTTTTTATGCCTCCCTGAGGCCAGCTTAACAGGAGTCCGAACATTCATTCGACAAAGACCCTAAAGAGGCGCCATCTTCCGCCTTTGGTCCCATCTATCCAATGAGCCAATGCGACCAGGTTATTGTTGGAATCCACAAGGCGCACGATCCTCTCCCCTTCCTTGGGCGCGTCCAGTCCGACAAGCGCCTCTTGTTGACCCATCCGGAGACGGGACAAAAAACGCTCCTCTAAGCGAAACTCGCGGAGATCTTCCAGGGCCTGATTCAAGGAAATAAACGGAATTCTCCCCTCATCTTTTAACCTCTCGATGTCATCAAGAGAAGCCGCCTGCTTGAGGGTAAGATGGCCACAGGAGAGACGTCTTAAGGTTTTGAGGTGGGCTCCACACCCTAGAAACCTCCCCATATCTGCTGCCAATGTACGGATATACGTCCCCTTGGAACAGGCAATTTCAAACCCTACCTCTGCCGTATTAAGTTTCCATAGCCGAAGACGCTCAATCTTGATCTCCCGCGGAGAACGGGGCACACTTTGCCCTTGGCGGGCGAAACGGTACAAACGCACCCCTCCTTTCTTAAGGGCTGAAAACATGGGTGGGGTCTGCTGTAAAGTCCCGGTAAAAGCAATCTGGAGGTTCTCGATCTCCTTCTCACCCAACGCAGGGACATCACGAATTTCTAAAACCTTGCCGGTTGAGTCCTCAGTATCCGTCTCCACCCCCAAGACGACAACGCCGCTATAGCTCTTTTGTACGGTCAAAAAGATATCGGCTATTTTTGTCCCATCATTGATTCCCAAGGGAAGGAGACCGGAGGCAAAGGGGTCGAGCGTGCCGAAGTGTCCCACCTTCCTCGCCCCCAGGATGCCCTTAACTCTCTGGACCACATGCGCAGAGGAGGGACCCTCTGGTTTATCAATGAGGAGAATACCACTCTGCATTGTCGTTCCCTATTAGCTATTTTTTAAGCTGCTGTAAAAGATCCTCGATTCGACGGGCCTGATCCTGGGTATCGTCGTAAACAAACTGGATTGCCGGGACGAATCGGAGCTTGAGCTCTTTGGCTATCTTGGCACGGATAAAACCGGTTGCGCTCTTTAACCCCGACAGGACTTCCGTCTTTCCCTCATTCCCCGTCAAAAGACTAAAATAGATCCGTGCATGTTTTAGATCTCTGCTCACCTCTGCGCCGGTGAGATTGATGGATCCAATGCGAGGATCGCTGACTTCCTTTGTCAGCAATTGGGAAACTATCTCTAGAAGGAGGTCTCCAACTCGATCTGAGCGTTTGTAGTCCATTGCTTTTTTAGCCATCAGCCTTCATAGGGGTGGTATAATGTCGGAGGTCCGAGCCTAGAAGCTTAAAGCTGACTCCTGGAACCCTGTTTCTAGCAGTAAAAGATTTCTGTTTCCGCCTCACCGACTTGAGCAAGCCCCAGATGGTCAATAAAATCCACGACCTTCCGAAGTGTGGCCTCCACAACCTGGTGACTGCTGCCGACCACGCCAAAGCCCAAAATCGCGCTCTGCCAGAGATCCTGATCCCCACACTCTGTAACGGAAATATTAAACTGGTGTGATACCCGTGCCTGGATTCTCCTGAGCACCCCCCTTTTCCCTTTCAGAGAGTGATTCTCAGCAAGGATTAGGCTCAGTTTCAGAATCCCCACAACCATGGGGGAAGAAGGTGACTGCGGATGTGTTCTTCCTATCGTTTGTCTCCAGCCGAGGCCCGAGAAGCCTCACCTCCCCCTAAAGCCGGACCGATGCGCCGGATCACCGGTACTCGCTCATAGGCCTCAACCACATCCCCCATCTTGATATCTTGAAAACCTTCAAGGGCCAGACCGCACTCGTATCCTCCTGCCACCTCAGCCACATCGTCCTTAAAGCGCCTCAGACTGGCTAGTCTCCCCTCATGCACAACCACCTGGTCCCTTAGAAGCCTGATCAAACTGGAACGCTGTATTTTCCCTCCAACAACATAACAGCCCGCCACGGTCCCGACACCCTGGACATTAAATATCTCCCGCACTTCCACACGCCCGTGAATTTCCTCTTTGTAAGTCGGCTCCAACATCCCCTCCATCGCCGCCCTGACGTCCGCTATGGCATCATAGATCACGGTGTAGAGACGAATATCCACCCCTTCTTGCGCTGCTAGGTTTGCCCCCTTGATCTCAGGCCGCACATTGAAACCGATCACAATAGCGTTGGAGGCAGCCGCTAATAGGACATCGCTCTCGGTAATCCCTCCCACGGAGCCATGGATCACTTTGAGCTTCACCCCCTCGGTAGAGAGACGAATCAACGATTCAGTCAAGGCCTCCTCCGAGCCTTGCACGTCGGCCTTAAGAACGACCCTGAGCTCCTTGACATCCCCAGCCTTAATCTGCCCATAGAGGTCTTCTAGAGAGATCTTGCTGGTCTTGACCAGCTCCGACTCTCTCTGTTCGCCGCGCCGATATTCTGCGATTTGCCTGGCCTTGGTCTCATCAGTCAGGGCCACGAAGGAATTCCCTGCCTGCGGGACTCCTTGGAGACCCAGAATCTCCACCGGCAACGCCGGAGGGGCCTTCTCTATCTTATGGCCCTGATCGTCGATCATGGCGCGCACCTTCCCGTGGTAAACACCACAAACGAATGCGTCCCCGACCCGTAGAGTTCCCTCCTGAACCAAAACAGTTGCTACAGCTCCCCTGCCCCGGTCCAACTTGGCCTCAACGATAGTTCCCCGAGCCAGCTTCTCGGGGTTGGCCTTGAGCTCAAGAATATCTGCCTGCAGCAAAAGCATCTCTAACAGCTGAGGGATACCTTCTTTGGTCCGGGCCGAAACAGGGACGAAAACAGCGTCGCCCCCCCACTCCTCCGACACGAGACCGTACTCGGATAAGCCTCTTTTAACCCTTTCCACGTCGGCATCATGCTTGTCGATCTTATTGATGGCTACAATGATCGGGGCCTCGGCAGCACGGGCATGGTTGATCGCCTCGATGGTCTGTGGCATCACCCCATCATCGGCTGCCACGACCAAGACTACAATATCGGTCACCTTGGCTCCTCTTGCCCGCATCGCCGTAAAGGCCTCATGTCCGGGTGTATCCAAAAAGGTCACACTCCTCCCATCGACCTGAACGTGATACGCCCCGATATGTTGGGTAATGCCACCGGCCTCTTGGGCCGTTACATTGGAACTGCGGATCGCGTCGAGAAGTGACGTTTTTCCGTGGTCCACATGCCCCATAATGGTCACTACAGGAGGTCTGGGCTGGAGGACACTTTCGGGCTCTTCGACCTGATGCTCGACTTCCAAGGCGGTTTCGATATCGAATGCCACATTCTCCACTTGGTAATCAAATTCAGATGCGACAATGGAGGCGGTCTCTACATCGAGGACCTGGTTGATCGTTGCCATCATCCCCAACGCCATCAGCTTCTTGATCACCTCCCCTACCTTGATCCCCATGATCTTGGCCAGATCCCCAACACTTATCACTTCCGATACCTTGATAATCCGCTTGCTAGCCTTGGGGACCGTGATTTCCGTCTTTTTCTGTTCCTTCCCTGGCAGAGCCCTCTTCTTCCTTGGCACCCGACCGGAACGAAGCTCCCGCTCCCGGAACTCCAAAATGTCCTGCTTCTTGACAACCCGCCTCTTATGCCTGCCAACCCTTGCCGGCTTCTCCGTTTTATCAACCTCAACGGCCTCTTTCACTTCCGGAACCGGGACCTGTCTCTGGACCTCTTCCCTTTCACGGGATGGTCTAACCGGCTCAACTGGAACTGGCCGTCGAGGAGCAGGGCCTGTCTGAGGCCCGACCTTTGCCGCTTGTTTCAAGTCGATACGGCCCAGGACTCTGGCGCCTCTCAGGGCTACTTCCTGCACCTGGGCGGGTTTTTCCCTGATCGGTTCTCTGCCCACCTCGGGCCCCACAGATGGAGGGGCAGGAATAGACTCGGCAACCTTGGCTTCGACAAGTGGAGCTTTTTTCTCAGGGATTTCAGTTTCGCTAGGAGGAGAATCCATCGGGGGGGTCTCCTCGGCTGGGAGCTTTTGGGACTCCGCTTCGGAGGGAGCACTTTGGGAAATCACCTCAACTCGACTCGTGCGGCGGCGGATCACATTGGCACGAATTCGGCGTTCCACAACTTTCTCGTGGGCCTGAATTTGCCCCATGGCCTCATCCTCTGCTGTCACCACCCGTTCCGCCACTACCTTCTCTTCCCCCAGCGTGACCTGAGGTTTTGCCGGCGCTGCCAAGGCAGCTCGGAGACGAGTCGCCGCTTCATCATCAATGGAACTCTGGGCCTTTTTCCCTCGTATCCCCATTTTTTCCAAATGGGCGATAAGCTCCTTAGGCGCTACTCCCAGATCCTTGGCCAGTATATGTACCCTTGTCTTCGCCATCCCTCACTCCCAGCGTCGATCACGCAAAGTCAGAATCAGCTTTTCCCTAGCCTCCCGACTGATTGCCAAATGGAAGGCTCGATAGAGGCTTTTTTTTTTAGAAAAGCCTCCCAACACCCCTCTGCCTTATGAAGATAACCTCCTCGCCCTTTTCCCAAGCTATCCAGTTGCAACATCCCGCTGCCCCGGGCAACAACGCGCAGTAGCGCCTTTTGGTCATCCTTTGCTCCACACCCAAGGCAGGTACGTTCGGGGTGATGTTGTCGCTTCAACGCCTTTCACCTAAGCACGTACTCAGTTTCCCTTCTCTTTCACTGCTCTTGCGGCTCCTTACCCTCTGCCGCCTCTGTAACCTGTTCCGTTTCAGCAGGTTCCGCCCCCATTTGGGCTGCCGCTTCTTCCTCCTCCTCCTTCTTCTTCTCCTTCTCTTCCTCCTCTTTTCTTCTCTTTTCTGCCACGTGTTCTCGGCTTGACTTGTAGATAACCTCAGCCTTCTCAGGCATGATCCCCTCAATGTCGGCAATCGTTTCCAGATCCGCCTCGGCCAGCTCCTCTGCCGACTTGAACCCATCCTGGTAAAGCAGCTCTGCAATCATATCGCCGACCCCGGGAATAGCCCCGAGCGAGATTCGTGCGCGCCGAGCTTCCTCCTCCGCCTCAGACTCGCTGCGGGCGTCAATTCTCCACCCAGTCAAGCGCGCAGCCAGCCGAATATTCTGCCCTCTCCTCCCAATAGCGAGAGAGAGCTGGTCATCGGGAACGATGACCTCCATATTGTGTTCATCGTCATCAATAATGATCTTTGAAACCTTTGCCGGAGCTAAGGCACGACAGACATAATCCGCCTGATCCGCCGTCCAATGGACAATGTCAATTTTTTCTCCCCGCAACTCCTGAACTACCGCCTGCACCCGTGTCCCCTTCACCCCCACACAGGCCCCTACCGGGTCCACATCCGAATTGTTAGAGATTACGGCGATCTTTGCCCGACCTCCCGGTTCCCGGGTAGCCCCCTTGACCTCGACTATCCCCTCATACATCTCCGGGACCTCATGGGTAAAGAGTTTGACCAACATCCCAGGGTGAGTACGAGAAAGAACAATCTGAGGGCCCCTGCTGGTCATCTCCACACTTACGATATAGGCGCGAATCCGATCACCCTGGCGGTAGCGCTCCCGAGGAACCTGCTCTTTCTCTGGGAGAATCGCATCCGTCCTGCCTAAGTTCACAATAATATTTCTCTTTTCAAAACGCTGCACGATCCCATTGACCAATTGTCCTTCGCGGCCTTTAAATTCATTGTAGATGATCTCTCGCTCCGCATCCCTAACTCTTTGAACAATATTCTGCTTGGCTGCCTGAGCGGCGATGCGACCAAATGAACTGCAGTCCAACTTGTTGAGGAGCTCGTCGCCGAGATCCGCATCGGGATCGAGGGTTTCTCTGGCCTCCTGCAAGGCCACCTCGATGTTGGGATCTTTGACCTCCTCAACGACCAGCTTGGCCTCAAAAATCTCCACCTCTCCAAGTTCAGGATTATATTGAGCCTCGATCTTCATCTGGTGACCAAAGGTCTTCTTAGCAGCCGATATCATGGCATTTTCCAGGGCATTAATAATAATGGCCTTATCAATGCCTTTTTCCTTACTCACCTGTTCTATGACTCGGTTTAAATCTTGCTGCATGTTATGCACTCCAATCGTGCTCGTAATTCGCCTTCTCAATAATAGAAAAAGGCATATGATACTCGGCTCCCTCCTGCAAGAGCACTATCTCACCCTCCCCGACCTCTTTTAGAAAGCCTAAAAAAGATCTCCTGCCTTCAATCCCCTCTCGGGTTCGAACTCGAATTTTTTTCCCGACGAAACGGGCAAAGTGTTCCGGTCTCTTGAGCAAACGGTTGACGCCAGGCGAGGAAACCTCCAAGGCATAAGATCCTTCCACACCAACATGGCTGTCCAGAAGATCGCTCAACCGGCGGCTGACTCGAGTCAGATCATCCAGGTTCGGACCCCCTTCCTTATCCAGGTAAAGTCGCAGCACTCTACCTCCTCTCCTCCCCTCATGCCCAAGCTCGATATCTATGATCTCCATCCCTTCATCCGCCACCAACGGCGCCGCTATCTCCCACACCCGCCTGATGCCTAAGTCAACACCCATAGATACCCCCCCAAATAAAAAAGCGGGCAAAGGCCCACTTTGAGTGCTAACGCCTAAAGTGTAATACTTTTTTTACCACAGACAAACCAAGAAATGCAAGGCCCTGCTCTCTCTTTATGTTTTCTTGCTAGAGTTTATTTGGTATGATCCTACAGCTTTTTCACGAGTTCCCAACCATGAAGATCCGAAACGAAAAGTGGGACCCACCGTCCCAAATCTCGTGGGAGAATATCCTGACAAGCCTGGAAGACGGAGTGATCGTGATTGACCCGCAAGGAAAGGTCTTCTTTTTTAATCAGGCAGCCGAGGTCCTCACGAACCTCTCTGCCACTCAGACCTTGCAGCAGCCTTATTCACGCCTCTTTAGGAAAAATCCTTGGCTCATTGATATGGTGAAAAAGAGCCAACTCCCGCGGCAGGTCAGCACCCGAGGGGAAGGAACTTTCGTCACCCAAGGAGGGCGCCAAGCCCCCATAAGCCTGACAGTCTCCCCCTTGCACGACCGATATGGGAGATCCCTGGGAAGCATTTTGCTTATACGCGATCTGACTCAGCGCAAAGAACTGGAAGAAGACTTAAAGCGGTCCGACCGTGTGGCCATGGTAGGCACACTTGCAGCTGGATTGGCCCATGAGATCAAAAACCCGTTGGCAGGGATCAAGGGGGCAGCGCAACTGCTTCGGCGATCGGTGACTCAAGACTCATCCCTCGTCGAATACACGGACATCGTGATTCGAGAAGTGGACCGAGTTAACCTCCTCATCGAACAGCTCCTGGACCTCTCTCGCCCGGCAAAACTCAATCTAGGATCCCTAAACATCCATGAACTTTTGGATGACGTCCTCCTCCTGGAAAGGGAAACCGTTCAGGGACCACGGGTCATAGTGAAAAAACAATTTGATCCCAGCTTGCCCACTATTCGTGGAGACCGGGCCCAACTGACCCAGGTCTTTCTAAATCTTGTGAAGAATGCACTCCAGGCTATGGATGGTGAGGGATGCCTCACCATCACCACCCGAATAGAAACCGACTTTCATATCCGGGAGCAGGGAAGGGAGCGAGGAAAGTTTATCTGGGTGGACATTGAAGACGACGGCACAGGGATTAATGATGAGAATCTCCCCCATATCTTTTCCCCCTTCTTCACCACAAAAAACAACGGCACGGGGCTTGGCCTAGCGATCTGCTATCGGATTATCAAAGAACACGGTGGCCTCATTCGAGTAGAGAGCAGTCAGGAAAATGGGGCAACCTTTAAAGTCTCACTGCTCGTGGCAAATTAAATGGACCAGGGAAAGATCCTTATTGTCGAAGACGAAGAGTCGTTGCGTTTTGTGCTAAAAAAGGCCCTCGAAGACGAAGGATATTGGGTCCAGGCGGTCGAAAATGGGCGTTTAGCCCAGGTGTGTCTGCGTGAGAACCACTTCGATGTTTCTCTGATGGATATCAGACTCCCGGATATTGATGGGTTGACGCTGCTCAAAGAGACCAAGGAAGCAGCTATCGATACCTCCATGATTCTCATGACGGCTCAAAACACCATGCGCAACGCCATAGAGGCAATGAAAAACGGGGCCTTTGATTATGTTACCAAACCCTTTGACCTGGACGAAATTCTGGTCCTGGTCAAGCGGGCCTTAGAGAACCGCAAGCTGAGCCATGACTTCCGTGAGCTCAAGGAGGAGGTGAAAAAGAGATTTGAGCCTGGGGTCAACATGATCGGTACCAGCTCAGCAATGCAGAGAGTTTACAAGACCATTGGGCAGGTAGTGGAGACCCATGCGACCATCCTGATCCAGGGGGAGAGTGGCACCGGAAAGGAACTCATAGCAAAAACAATCCATTACAACTCACCCCGTTGGAATAAGCCATTCATCGCAGTCAATTGCGCCGCCATACCCCGAGAACTCATGGAGAGTGATTTGTTTGGCCACGAGAAGGGATCTTTTACCGGCGCCTTGGAGCGAAGGATCGGGAAGTTTGAGCTCGCTGGAGAGGGGACGCTCTTTCTCGATGAGGTGGGGGACATCCCATTGGAACTCCAAACGAAACTCCTCAGGGTGCTCCAAGACCGAGAGTTCAGCCGTGTGGGAGGAACTGAGATCCTCAAGGCCAACGTTCGCATTCTGGCAGCCACAAACCAGAATCTGGAAAAGGCCGTAAGGGAGAGGCGGTTTCGCGAGGACCTCTACTTCCGTCTGAAAGTCATCCCGATCTACCTACCACCCCTGAGAGAGCGCAGAGGGGATAT
>JAPUHZ010000478.1 GCA_027297485.1 Deltaproteobacteria bacterium | reverse complement strand
CAAAAGGAATTTCCTATCATTCATTTTTCAGCGGCCTACGCCGGCTCTAAACTCACCACAGCGTTGCCGGTACCCGAAGAAGGGCCATAGGCATGGAGCCTACCGCGGAAGGCGCCGCCTGTAGCGCCGAGCAAAATCGCCAAGTGGCGACCGCCCATCTCGGCCCCCACATCTTTAGCAAAGAGAGGGAAGAAAGATTTAAGCTCCTGCGCCCTTCCCTGTGTCACTAGCTCGACAAATTTGTGATCGAGCTTTTGAAGCTCCTCACTGGGCCACTTCTCAGGACCACGGACTAAAACGTGGGAAAGGGCGCCGCTTGCGACAACCACCACCCGCCTGGAGGTCTGTCTGATTCCCTCGGCGATCGCCTCCCCCCACCGGATGCACTCGCGAAGATCCGCTAAGAGGCAACTCGAGATGGGAACTACGGGAATATCAGATTGAGGCGTGAGATAGCGCAGGGGATTGACCGTGCCGTAATCGAGGACAAAGTGATCCGCAGTAGTGAGAATTACCGGGATCCCCCTATCTTTACCCTTGGTTACGATGGCCTCAGCCAGCTCGGGATCACCGGGAAAGTCGTAAGGGACCCCTGAAATCATATCCGGGGCCTCCGACGCCGTGAGCATCCCTTGGTGCTGCTGGTGACCCAGGACGTAATGGTGAAAAGTGGTCACCCAGTGGGTGGAGACCTGAATCAGGGCATCAGGCCTCAGACGTGCAACCTCTTTGCCCAACTCATGCATCCCACGGATCATCTCTCGGGTGAAAGCCGGGGCTTTGGATTCATCCGCTATCCGAGGGGTATGGGTAACAATGAGTGCGCCGACAATGGATCCCACGAAGCTTCCTTTTCCAGCGGTTGAACTTCTTCGGCTCTAGATTTTACGAAACGTTCTGCCGGCAGGCTTCATACCTTTGATCTGAAAACCTTTTTGCCTCTCCTCTTCCTTTTTATCCGGGGGCTGGTCGATCACGTCACCCCCCTTCAACCCCTCCATCTTGATCTTCAGACGTAAGTTGTTGGCGCTATCCGCGTAGACCAGTGCCTGATCGAGGTCAATCTTTCCTTCCTTGTAAAGCGTGAAGAGGGCATGGTCAAAGGTCATGCAGCCCTCTTGGATCCCCTGCTCCATCGCTTCCTTGAGAACATCGATCTCTCCTTTTTTTATGAGAATCCTTGATCCGTGGGGTATCCATGAGGATCTCCACTGCAGGCACGCGCTTGCCCTCTAGGGAGGGGATCAGTTGTTGAGAGATAATGGCGCGCAAATTTAAGGAGAGCTGCATGAAGATCTGGGGATGGCGGGTCTCAGGAAAGAAGTTGAGTATTCGCTCAAACGACTGGTTTGCGTTGTTCGCATGGAGCGTGCCAAGACACAGATGCCCCGTGTCTGCAAAGGTAATGGCCGCCTCCATCGATTCCGTATCGCGGATCTCCCCAATCATGATTACATCCGGAGCCTGGCGCATGGCGTTCTTTAAGGCGTCATGAAAAGAGAGTGTGTCAAGCCCCAACTCCCGCTGGTGGACAATGGACTTCTTATGCCGGTGGAGAAACTCGATCGGGTCCTCGACCGTAATGATATGGCCCGAGGAGTTGGAGTTGCGATGCTCGATCATAGCCGCCAAAGTAGTGGACTTCCCGGAACCCGTGGCGCCCACTATGAGAACCAAGCCCCTCTTCGTCATCGAGATATCTTTAGTGATGGGGGGGAGCCCAAGCTCGTCCAAGGAGCTGATTCCGAACTTGACCCTCCGAACCACGATCCCCACGGAACCGCGCTGGCGGAGAACGTTGACACGAAAGCGGCTGAGTTTGGGATACGAAAAGGCCAGGTTCATCTCTTTCCGCTCCACGAACTCATGCCACTGCTGCTCATTCAATACCGACTTGGCCAGCATTTCCGTCTCGTCCGGGGTAAAAGAGTGATCGCCGAAAGGTTGGACGGTGCCCTCGATGCGGTACATCGGCGGGCTTGCCACGGTTAAGTAGACATCCGAGGCGGCTTTTTCCACCATGACCTTAAGAAAATCAAGGAGTTCCATAGGCCCACCCTGAGGAGAAGCTAACGGGCCTAGAGACGGCCGCCCCTCGCCCCCCCCACCCCATAAGCGCCACCGCTAAATAAGTTAGGGGTCATACTTTTGGACTGGGCCTCTTCCTTGGTCACTACGCCGCGATTAGCCAAATCTATCAAGGCCATATCCATGGTCTGCATCCCATCCTTCTGGCTCACCTGCATGGTCCCGGGGAGTTGATGTACCTTTGCCTCGCGGATGAGATTACGGACCGCTGTCGTCCCCATCATGATCTCTACGGCCGCCACCCGACCTCCACCCTTCTTCTTGAGCAGGGTTTGGGTAATAACCGCCTCGATAGATTCAGAAAACTGGGTGCGGATCTGTGCCTGCTGGCTAGGAGGAAAGACGTCGATGATCCGGTTCACCGTGTCGGGAGCACTGGAGGTATGAATGGTGCTGAAGACCAAATGGCCGGTCTCGGCAGCGGTGAGTGCCAGTTGGATGGTTTCTAGGTCGCGCATCTCACCAACCAAAATCACATCAGGGTCCTCACGCAGGGCTGCTCTCAACGCATTGGCAAACGAGTGGGTATGAAGTCCCAGCTCTCTTTGGTTGATCAGGCATTTTTTCGATTTGTGGACAAACTCAATCGGGTCTTCGATAGTCAGGATATGACCTTCAAAGTCGCCATTGACAAGGTCGACCATGGCTGCCAAGGTAGTGGACTTGCCGGAGCCCGTAGGCCCGGTAACCAGGATCAGCCCCTTTTCTTTCTGACAGAGCTCGTTCATTATTTTCGGCATTCCCAGTTCGCTCAAGGTGAGAATCTTTGTGGGGATGGTACGGAAGACCGCAGCTTCACCTTCGCGCTGCATAAAAACATTGACCCGGAAACGGGCAACATCTCCCATCTCAAAGGAAAAATCGCACTCGTGGCTCTCCTCAAAGATCTTGCGTTGGGTGTCGCTCATAATGTCATAGATCATGGAGTGGACCTCCTCCCGGTTCAACACCGCGTGGTCCAGGTTTTTGAGATCCCCATGGATGCGCAGCAAGGGTGGCTTGCCTGAGCTTAAATGGCAATCCGACGCCCCCTGCTCCACACCGAAGGCCAGTAGTTCAGTAATATCCATAGACGCTTCTCCCTTAAGCCCCAGCCGTACATTCTATCATATATAGTCTGCAGGAGGCTGTAAAGAAGGTTGACTAAAAAGCCGCCTCTTTTCTATTTCCTTGCCTTTTTAAAAAAAAATAGATAGGTATGCCTCATTCCCATTGGATTTAAACAAAAATGGTTTTAACGGGGAAAGTCGCCATGGTTACCGGGGGGGGAACCGGGATCGGCAAGGCCATCAGTGAGACCTTGGCCAAAAGCGGAGCCCGGGTCGCCATAGCCTCCCGTAACCCATCTCACCTTGAGAGCGCCGCAGAGGAGTTCAGAGACCTGGACCATCCGCTTCTGCCGATCCGGATGGACGTGAGGAAAAAAGAGGAAATTCAAGGGGCGATTGCACGAGTGCTTGCAACCTGGGGATCGATCGACATCCTCGTGAACAACGCCGGGACCTCCGGCCTGAATCGGATAGACGACCCAGATGACGGGCGGTGGCATGAAATTCTAGAAACGAACCTAACCGGGATGTATCTCATCACTAAAAAAGTCCTAAAAACCATGAAGGACCACTCGGATGGACGGATCATTAATATCTCCTCAGTTTTGGGAAAATTTGGTGTCCCTGGCTATACCGCCTATTGTGCCAGCAAACATGGGGTAATCGGCTTTACCAAGGCACTGGCCCTGGAGGTAGTCAAGCGTGGGATCACCGTCAATGCGATCTGTCCCGGTTGGGTGGACACGGAGATGGCCCGATCGGGGATAGAAGAAAGCGCTGCTTATCAGGGAATAACCGTTCAGGAGTTTAAAAAACAGGCCATTGAGGCCGTACCCATAAAGAGATTCCTTGAGGCTGAAGAGGTGGCCCATTTGGTCTCTTACCTCACCTCTCGTGAGGCCAGTGGAATTACAGGGCAGGCGATCAACATTTGCGGCGGACAGACGATGGTGTAATATATGGATATCTCAAAGTCTTCATGATCATGTCAACTTCAATCGATCTTCTGAAAGAAAAAGGACGCCGTCTACGCATCCATTCGCTGCGATCCACGACTGCCGCGGGTTCAGGCCATCCCTCTTCATGTTTATCTGCCGCGGATTTGGTATCCATCGTCTTCTTTCACGAGATGCGCTACGATCCCCGCGACCCGCACAACCAGGAGAACGACCGTTTTATCCTGTCCAAGGGTCACGCGGCCCCACTCCTTTACGCCGCGTATGCAGAGGCGGGAATCATTGAAGAATCCCAACTGATCACGCTTCGACGCCTCGACAGCGACCTGGAAGGGCACCCTACACCACGGATACCGTGGGTCGAGGTAGCGACCGGCTCTTTAGGTCAAGGCCTTTCGGTGGGGTTGGGAGCGGCGCTTGCGGCGCGGACGAACAATCTCACTTACGATACGTACGTGCTGTTGGGTGATGGCGAGTGCGCAGAAGGCGCCGTGTGGGAATCGGCAGCGGTAGCAAGCTACTACGACGTGTCCACTCTTTATGCCATCGTCGACGTTAACGGCCTCGGGCAGAGCCAGCACACGATGCATCGGTTCGATGTCGAGAAATTTGCGGGAAAATTCCGGGCATTCGGTTGGTATGCCATTACCGTCGATGGTCACAACTACTCTGAAATCATCGATGCGTTCGCGAAATGCAGGCAGGAAGCGGGGTCCAGGCCACGCGTGATCGTCGCTCGTACGTTTAAAGGAAAAGGCATTTCGTTGCTGGAGAACATGGAAGGCTGGCACGGAAAACCCGTGCCCAAACAGGAGCTGGACACAGCCCTCGCTGAGCTGTCACAGCCATACGCTTCCAATGGTTTTCGCCCAAACCCGCGACCACGGCCTCAGCGGGAAGAGCGACCAGGCAACTGCGACATCAGGATCAGTCGAAAAATTGGGGAATCCGTGGCGACACGCGAAGCGTATGGCGATGCGCTGGTGAAACTGGTCGAAAAGAACGATCGGATCGTCGCGCTGGATGGCGACACTAAAAACTCCACATATTCCGAAAAGCTGCTGAAGACGCATCCCGACCGGTTCTTCGAAATGTTCATTGCGGAACAGAACATGGTCGGCGTCGCTGCCGGCATGTCGGCGCGGGGCATGATTCCCTTTGTGTCAACGTTCGCGGCATTCCTGACGCGCGCCTTTGACCAGATTCGTATGGCCGGCGTCTCGCAAGCTAACATTAAATTCTGCGGCTCGCACGCGGGCGTTTCGATCGGAGAGGATGGACCTTCTCAAATGGGATTGGAAGACCTCGCCATCTTTCGGCCGGTTCCAGGGTCCGTCGTTCTCTATCCCTGCGATGGCGTGTCAACCGAACGCCTCACCGCAGAAGCTGCAAGAATCCGCGCTATTTGCTATATTCGCACCACGCGTCCCAAGACACCGGTTTTGTACGCCAACGATGAGCAGTTCCCAATCGGTGGCTCCAAGATCTTACGCCAATCCGAGGAAGACCGGGTGACCGTGATCGGCGCCGGCATTACAGTACACGAGGCACTCAAAGCGGCAGGAACGCTCGCATCGGAAGGCATCCGCATTCGAGTGATCGACGCTTACAGTGTGAAACCTATCGACAGAACAACAATCCTGGTCTCCGCGAAACAGACCGGGGCGAATTTGATCGTAGTTGAAGATCACTACGAAGAGGGCGGGTTGGGCGATGCCGTTCTGAATGCCGTTGGAAATGCTGCCCATGTCATCAAACTCGCTGTTCGAGAGATTCCACGCTCAGGACCGCCGCAAGCCCTGTTGGACACTTACGGAATTAGCAGCAAGCACATCGTCCAGGCCGTAAAAAGTTTGCTATGACCGAAGCGAAGAAAGAAAAAGACCTGGGATTCCATCAGAGGCCCGCCGTGGAAGACTTTGGTGAATCCGGAGACTCCGAAGGTCTGTACAAAAATACGGCCTTTCGGAGGACAACATCGCCGCGACGTCCATAGAGCTGCTTCAGGACTAAATCCGTTCCAATGATCCCATCAGAGAAAATCCAGTGAAAGGGAATAAGATTGAGGTCCTGAGCCCCGCCACCTCAGAAAAGATCACTGAACTGCCCACCGCGACAGCAGAGGATGTGGTCCAGGCCGTTAAGCAGGGCCGCAAGGCGAAAACCCTTTGGGAGGAAAAGAGTTTCTCCGAAAGGGCCAAGAGCCTCTATCATTTTCGGGACTTGCTGATCGATCACCAGGATAAGATCGCCGACATCCTAACCGCAGAGACCGGCAAACCTAGAGCCGAGGTTTACGGCAGCGAGCTTTTCTATGTGTGTGACGCTATCGGATTCTGGGCAAAGAATGCTGTTAAGTACCTCAAACCACAAAAAATTCGACCGCATCTCTTAAAGACGAAAAAGGTCGTTTCTACGTACCGCCCTCTAGGGGTGATCGGGATCATCAGCCCGTGGAACTTTCCCTTGGTCCTTACCATCGGCGAGGCACTTCCTGCCCTGATGGCGGGCAACGCAGTGATTATTAAACCCTCGGAGCTCACCCCACTCACCGCCCTCTTTGGAGCCGAACTGGCAGAGAAGGCCGGCTTTCCTCAAAACCTCCTCCAGGTTGTTGTGGGCTTTGGCGAAACGGGAGAGACGCTTATCGATCATGCGGACATGATCTCCTTCACTGGAAGCGTCGAGACGGGGAAGAAAGTGATGCGCCGGGCAGCAGAGCGATTGATCCCCGTGACTTTGGAACTAGGCGGTAAAGATCCCATGATCGTTCTCAAAGATGCCGATTTGGAGCGGGCGGCCAACGCCTGTGTATGGGGCGCCCTGCTGAACTCGGGGCAGGTCTGTACCTCCATCGAGCGGGTTTATGTGGAGCAGCCTGTTTACCAGAATTTCGTCAACAAGATCGTGGAGAGAGTTCAGGCCCTACGTCAAGGGCCGAGCAAAGATGAAGTAGAACTCGGGAGCATGACCTCCCGGAAGCAACTCGAAAAAGTGGAATCGCAGGTGGAAGAGGCGCTCAAGAGGGGGGCCAAGATCCTTACCGGAGGCCGTCGGACTCCCAACTCCAAGGGGCTCTATTACGAACCTACGGTGATGGTGGATCTCAACCACGAGATGGAGATCATGAAAGATGAGACCTTTGGTCCGATAATCCCGATCATGCAGGTGAAGGACCAAGAAGAGGCTATACGGCTGGCCAACGATTCCCGTTACGGCCTTGACAGCAGCGTTTTTACTCGGGATAAAAAGAGCGGATGGAAAATTGCGGAAAAGATTCAGGCTGGTTCGGTATGCATCAATGACAGCTTGGTAAACTTTATGATCCCCGATGCCCCCATGGGAGGGATTAAAGAAAGCGGTCTCGGGCAGCGCCATGGCGCCGAGGGCATCCGCAAGTACTGTCAGCAAAAAACCATCGTCATAGATCGACTGGGATTAAAGAGCGAGTTTAGCTGGTTTCCGACAACTCAGCGGAAGATCGCCTTCCTTCGCAGAGGCTTAACCCTTCTCTTCCGATCCGGCTGGAGAAATAAGCTGGCCACTCGAAGGCAGGGCTGAGATTATGCCCGCCATCAGGCTTGCAGCCCGAACTCGATTTGTCTAAGAATAAACCCTATCCGAGCAAAAACGGCAAAGGAGACCCTAGATGAGTAAAGATCTACAGGCATTTCTTGTCCTCGAGGAAAAGGAGAGACCGGGATCGGTGATCCGTGTCAAGGAACGTATCGATCCCAACCGATTTGAGACTATGGCCTTTCTAAAACATCTGGAGTTACGCGGAGAGCAGAAGATGGTCCTCTTCGAAAATGTGGCTACCTTGAATGGCCAACCCTCTGCCTTCCCGCTTTTCTACAATCCTTTTGTCTCACGCCAGTTTTGCGCCGACGCTCTGGGGATGGGGGAGCTTAAATCCACCATGGATTTGAGCCTCGAGGTCGCTGCGCGGGAACTCCAAAATGGGGAACTTGAAACCATCGCTCCGGAGAAGGCTCCGTGTAAAGAGGTCGTCCTCAAGGGCCCTAAGGCTGATTTAAGAACGCTTCCTATTCCCATGCATCACCAGGACGACGCCGGCGCCTATCTCACCATGACCTGTGCCATGAAGAGCATCGACGCCGATTTTTATGACATCACCTTCACCAAGAATTTGTATTATGAACCGCAAAGGATGAGTTTTTCCGCCCACCACCACCACCATCTGGAGGCGATGGTCCAAGAGTATGAGAAGAGAGACAAACGTGCCCCAGTCATTGTTGTCTTAGGCCACCACCCTGCGTTTTTCCTCTCTACCTGCTGCATGACCCCCTACGGTAATAATGATTACTTAACCGCCTCGGCTTTCCTCCAGGAACCTCTGCGCCTTACCCCATCCGAGACCTGGGGAGAGGATTTCCTTGTTCCTGCAGATTCTGAAGTCATCATTGAAGGAGAGGTCCCTCCCCACGTGCGCGAGAAGCAAAATCCCTTCGGCGAGATCCTGGGCTACTACCAGGTAGAGATGAAGGTCCCAGTCATTGAAGTGACTGCCATCACCCACCGAAAAAAGGCCATAGTACAAGATTTTTGGCCAGGCCAAATGGACCACTGGAACCTAGGAGGGATACCGAAAGAGGGAAGTGTTTTTAACGTGATCAAAAAAACCACCCCAGGAATAAAGGCCATCCACCTTCCTCCCTCAGGCTGCGGTCGCGTCATCTGCTACATCTCGATCAAAAAAGAGTTTGACAACGAGCCTAAAAAAGCCGCCATGCAGGCCTTTGTCGAGATGCCCAACCTCAAACTCGCTGTGATCGTGGATGAAGATATCGATGTGTTCAACGAGCGAGACGTTATGTGGGCTGTAGGCACCAGGACCCATTGGGATAAAGACATCGACGTAATCCGAGGGGTTCAGAACTTTCGTGGATGGTTGGGTGATGCGGTTGCCATCATCGATGCGACCAAGCCGCTCCATGGCGATTTTCCCAAACGCAACGAAGTCCCCCAAGAGGCCATGGAACGAGTGGATGTAGGTAAATACTTGAAACAAGAAGCGGGGAATCGCTGAGACGGTAGGGCGAATAGAAAGGATGGCAAGATGGGCAAAAGTCTGATTACGGGGTTGCCCCTTTTCAAGCGGGGAAAGGTGAGAGACATTTACGTGTTGGGCGATCGTCTACTCATGATAGCTACTGACCGCATTTCTTGCTTCGACGTGGTTCTTCCAACCGAGATTCCCGGCAAGGGAAAAATCCTGAACGCCCTCTCTGCCTATTGGTTCCGGATCATGGAGGACATAGTCCCTCATCATTTGCTTACCACCGATGTCGCGCAATTCCCTTCGATCTGCCACCGCTACAGGGATAAGCTGGAAGGCCGAAGCATGCTGGTTCAAAAAGCAACGTCCGCACCCGTGGAGTGCATTGTAAGAGGCTACCTTTTCGGCTCAGCCTGGAAGGAATACCGGGAAGGAGGCCGGATTTGCGATATCCCGTTGACCAGCGGTCTAGTTGAGGCCTCCCGACTCGAAGAGCCGCTTTTTACCCCATCTACCAAGGCCCCCGTAGGGGAGCACGACGAGAATATCTCCTTTGCCCAGTTAGTTAAGCAAGTCGGGAAGAATAAGGCCGATAAGATGCGCGAGATCAGCATCGCTATCTATCTCCGGTCGCGAGAAATGGCTGAAGCAAGAGGGATTATCATTGCCGATACCAAGATGGAATTTGGCTTGATAAACGGGGACCTCATCCTGATCGACGAACTTCTGACTCCCGATTCATCCCGTTTTTGGGCTGTAGAAGGATACCGGCCGGGAATAGCGCCTGAAAGCTTTGATAAACAGTATGTGCGAGACTATCTCTTGAGCCTCAACTGGGATACAAGGCCTCCTGCGCCGATCTTGCCGCCGGAGGTCGTCCAGAAAACACAAGATAAATACAAAGAGGCCCTGAACAGGCTCACGATGCCCCCAAGATAAGGTTTTTCAGCACCATGTAGGATCCTAACCCTATAAACCAGATGCGTACTTCCAAAACAAAGGATATAGAGGCCAGAAGCGAGAGGTGGAACATTCGCCTGGTAGCTCACCATGATCTAAACGGTCACGGGGATGGCATGCAAATTCTTAAGGCCGGCCGTTACCTTTACATAGCCCACCTCGGCACCTCGCCCATGGCGCTTACCATCGTTGATGCGGCAGACCCTGAAGATCCAAGGGTGGTCCGACAGCTCCCTCATCCCCCAAATACCCATGCCCACAAAGTCCAGATTGCTGGGGAGATACTAATCCAAAACCAAGAACGACCGAACTTTTTGTCTCGGGATCCCAACGTACCGCACGAGTCCGGGATTCGTATTTATGAGATCTCTGATCCCACTGCCCCCCGGGAGATCGGCTATCTGCATGTCCCAGGGAAAGGCGTCCACCGGATGTGGTTCACAGACGGGAAACACGCGCACGTAGCCTCAACAATGACCGGGTTTAAAGAGCGGGGTTACCTGATTGCCGATCTCTCTGACCCTTCAAACCCACGAGAGGCAGGGATCTGGGGAATTCCCGGAACACGTGAAGGGGAAGAGCAACCACCTGGCTGGATTCCATTTCCGGGAGAGCATTTCCATATTCACGGGATCATTCCCCACGGGGATCGGGCTTACGTGGCAATGGTAGACGCCGGTATGGCGATCCTGGACATTTCCGAAATCAGATCCCCTCAGTTTATCAGCCGACTAGACTGGGGACCTCCTTACGGCGGGTATACCCATACCACTCTGCCGTTACCGGGAAGAGGTTTACTGGTGGCTGCCGACGAGTCAACTAAGAATAACTGTCAGGAGGGGGAAAAGCGTGTCTGGGTCGTCAATATCCGTGAGGAGCGAAATCCTATCACGATCAGTAGCTTCCCGGTGCCGGAGGGAGATTTTTGTAAACGGGCTCTCCGCTTCGGACCGCACAATGTACACGAGAACAGGCCCGGCTCTTTCCAAAGTGAGAATCTCATCTTTGTCACTTACTACAATGCCGGATTGAGGGTCATAGACTTGAGGAATCCTTATCGTCCAGAGGAGGTTGGCTATTTTATTCCGCCGCCACCTGAAGGTCAGGAGGCGCCTATGTTTAACGACCTCTTCGTTGATACGGATGGGCTGATCTACGTTACCGATCGCATTCGCGGGGGATTGTACGTCTTAGAGTACACGGGGCCAACCATAAACTAATACAAACGCAGTAAGTGAGTTTACATTTCCTCGGTGGAAGGAGCCTTCAGGCCGAGGGAAATGGACCAGTGCCTTGAGGGCCGCCACCCCTACCCCTTCACGTGATTATTCCTACCGTTTGGACCTGCACCAAGCCTCACGTTCGGTTCCCTCGTCCTTCAGTCTCCTTCCCCTCGGAATAGCCTCAATGGTGCAAATTTAAATACGTTTGTATTAGCGTTCCAAAAGACCGAGAGGGGAATCACGAAAGGATTATTTATCTTCGAGGAGTGGCTAACTACTTTGCTGCTGTCTTGAACCCTGCTTCCGCTGTCCCGGCCTTTGGCGCTCTCACCTCATGGTAGATTTTTGAACCCGTGTTCTTGAATTCTTCGGCCTTCTCCTTCATACCGACAGTCAGTGCTGTCTCCTCGCCTAATCCTTTCTTCGCTGCATAGTCCCGCACCTCTTGGGTAATCTTCATGGAGCAAAAGTGCGGACCGCACATGGAACAGAAGTGCGCCACCTTTGCAGCTTGGGCGGGCAGCGTCTCATCGTGGAACGCACGGGCGGTATCAGGGTCCAGGCTCAAATTGAATTGGTCCTGCCAGCGGAACTCGAAGCGCGCCCGGCTGAGGGCATCGTCTCGCATCTGCGCGCCGGGGTGTCCCTTGGCAAGGTCTGCGGCATGCGCCGCTATCTTGTAGGTGATGACACCGTCCTTGACATCCTTTTTGTCCGGCAGGCCGAGATGCTCCTTGGGTGTCACGTAGCACAGCATGGCGGTCCCGAACCAGCCGATCATCGCGGCGCCAATGGCGCTCGTGATGTGGTCGTATCCAGGGGCGATATCCGTTGTGAGAGGCCCAAGGGTGTAAAAGGGAGCCCCTTGACAGAGTTCGAGTTGCTTGGTCATGTTCTCCTGAATCAGGTGCATCGGGACATGCCCCGGTCCTTCGATCATCACCTGAACGTCGTGCTTCCAGGCGATCTTGGTAAGCTCGCCCAACGTTTCAAGTTCGCCAAATTGGGCCTCATCGTTGGCGTCGGCGATAGAGCCCGGCCGCAGCCCGTCCCCGAGGGAAAAGGAGACATCGTAGGCCTCCATGATCTCGCAGATCTCCTCAAAATGAGTGTAATGGAAATTCTCCTCATGATGGGCAAGACACCATTTGGCCAAGATCGAGCCGCCCCGGGAGACGATCCCGGTGATCCGTTTAGCCGTCAGTGGGATATAGCGCAACAGGACGCCGGCGTGGATGGTGAAGTAGTCCACCCCCTGTTCCGCCTGCTCGATCAGGGTGTCCCGATAGATCTCCCAGGACAGATCCTCCGCCTTGCCGCCCACCTTCTCCAGCGCCTGATAGATGGGGACCGTCCCGATCGGCACAGGCGAATTGCGCAAGATCCACTCACGCGTTTCATGGATATCCTCACCCGTGGAAAGATCCATAACCGTATCCGCCCCCCAGCGTGTCGCCCAGATCATCTTCTCCACCTCCTCCTCAATGGAGGAAGCCACCGCGGAGTTGCCGATGTTGGCGTTGATCTTTACCAGAAAGTTGCGGCCGATGATCATGGGCTCACTCTCCGGGTGGTTGATGTTAGCGGGTATGATGGCCCGTCCGGCGGCGACCTCGTCACACACAAATTGCGGGGTAACCACTTTGGGGATGGAGGCCCCGAGGCTGTTTCCAGCATGGTGGCCGGACGCACCATCCCCGCTATTTTCTAAAACCATCTCTCGACCCAGGTTCTCACGGATAGCGATGTACTCCATCTCGGGCGTGATGGTGCCCCTCTTCGCGTAGTGCATCTGGGTGACATTCCGGCCGGCCTTCGTCCGAAGGGCGGTCCGGCGCGACGCCACAGGGAAGCGTTCCGTCTCCGCCTTACGGCCGGCGCCTTTGGCCCCATTGCCTCCTGTTGCAACGCGGCCGCTGTACTCTTCCACATCGCCACGTGCCTTGATCCACCCTAAACGCAGAGGCGCGAGCCCTTTTCGAATATCAGTCTTAACCGTAGAATCGGTGTAAGGACCAGACGTGTCGTAAACGACCAGCGGCGTTTTGGCCCTCTCGTCCTCACCGCTGTAAGAAGATCCGCCAGGGATTGAGGAAACAGAAATCTCACGCATGGCAACGCGAACATCCCTGTGCACCTTGCCTTGAATATGAATCCTGCGCGAGGCGGGCAAGGGTTTAGTCGTAATCACATTTTCTCGCCGATCTGTCACTTTTGTATGGGACTTTGACATGGTCTTACCTCCTCAATGTCCCGCTACCCTAACAAGACTTAAAATCGCCTATGTGAAGGATGGCTAGACATGCCGGTATTGGCGCACATGCTCCTCGTAAAGCTTTTCTTTCCCCTTTGCTTCCAATTGGCTGGAGCGATCCATTAGAAGCTCCTTATTTTCAACAAAATCCTTCCGGGTGAAGCCCCAATTGGCGGGATGGAGCCCCGTATCCATTCTAATAGCATCACAGGGACAGGCCTCAACACAAAGGCCGCAGTAAATGCAACGCAACGTATCGATCTCGTAACGTGAGGGAAACTTCTCAATGGGGTTATCCGGGTACTCCCCGGCCTCAATATAGATGCAGTCGGCCGGGCAGGCCGTAGCACAAAGAAAACAGGCTGTGCACTGAACCGCCCCGTCCTCTTTGAGAGTCAACCGGTGGCGCCCCCGAAAGGTCTCCGGATAAGGCACTCTCTCATCAGGGTACTGAACCGTAATGGCTGCCTGGAGATGTTTGGCTAAGCCAAATAGATGCAAGATATGGATAGCAAGGTTGCGCCAAAAGCGGTAGCCTGTAACCACCAGGCCCCGAAAGATCTCAGGGAAATAGAGCCTTTCCCAGAGGCCCATCTTTTCTATTCGCTTCATCTTTATCCTAATCCTAAAAACAGACCGTCGAAAAAGGTCCATCTGCCATAGCCTGCCGACAGCAGGCGTTGCGATAGTTGCGCTCAACCACCTCGCTCCAACGTACTTTCTCAGTACGCCTTCGCTCGTTGGTTTCTCGCGTGCCTTGCATCTGGGACCTTCGGTTGAGCTCAGGTCGAAGCCTTTTTGGCCAGCCTGAGAACAGGGTTTCTCAACACCCTGTTTCTAATTGACTATTAAAGGATTCTCCGTCTTTGTCAAGGAAGACTCGCTCTCGGATCTCTACCAGCCGCCAGCCTCCAGGCTGGGAACTTCTACTCCGAGTCATACTGGAGAAGAGAAAAAACCCCGCAGGGCTTGACCCTCTCTCGCCCCTTAAGAAAAGAGAGCTCGATGACAAAGGCGCAATCCACTACATTCCCCCCGAGCTTAGAGACCAATGCTGCAGTAGCTGCCGCAGTCCCTCCCGTCGCGATAAGATCATCCGCTATGAGAACCCGTGCGCCGGGTGGAAGGGCATCCCGATGGACCTCCAGCGCATCGGAGCCGTATTCCAGCTCATAGCTAACGCTGTGCGTCTTATAAGGAAGCTTCCCGGGCTTGCGCACGATACAGAAGCCCGCTCCCAGCGTATAGGCCAAAGCGGCGCCAATAATAAAACCGCGTGACTCGATCCCTAACACTATATCCACACCTTGGGATCGATAACGATCGGCCAGTAGATCTATGGTCCGCTTGAAAAGGGGACCATTGCCCAACAGGGGAGTAATATCCTTGAATACCACCCCGGCTTTGGGGAAGTTCGGGATATCACGGATGGCTTGGCGAATCTCCGCTATCTCTCTTTCCACCGACTTCCAGTTATCACAACTAAGGTAGATAATAAAGCGGATCTCGGGTTACGTTACCTTTGCGGATCTCAAAATGGAGATGAGGCCCTGAAACCCTTCCCGTACTCCCTACCTCTCCGATCACCTCTCCCTGAACTACTTTTTGTCCCTTACGGACCCGGTTTCTCCGGTTATGGGCATAGACCGAGGCAAATCCCCTCGGATGGCGGATAATAATGAGATTGCCGTATCCCCGGAGTCGGTCACTGTACATCACCTCGCCCCTTTCAGCAGCCCGAATAGGGCTCCCTTCTGGGACTGAAATATCTATCCCATCATGGAAAGTCTCGCCCCGTGGACCAAACTTTGAGCTTATCTTCCCCCTCACGGGCCAGATAAAACCCTTTTGCCCCTTTCCCTGTCGATAGGGTATGTTGGGGCGCTCCAACGCGGCCTCCAAAGGAGTAATAATTTCAACCGGAAGCCGCCGCGTTGCCCCAGGGATAAAAATCCTCTGCCTGACATGGATTTGGTGCGGGGTTCTGATTCTATTGATTCGAGCCAGCTCCCGATAAGAAACATCGTAAGCCTTCCCAATACGAAACAGGTTTTCGCCCTTTTTCACCACATGATAGATCCCCTGCGTTCTGCTCTGAAGCGGACTAATTGGTCGGGAGGCACAACCGTTAGAAAAAAAAGAAAGGGAAATGGAGAGAAAAAGGAGAGGCGCCTTAGGCTTTAGTTGGGCCAACCGTGTTTCCCCCAGAGCTTAACAAATCGGCATTCCCCCAGGTGCTCCTCCTCCAGCCCCGGGCCCTTACGCCGTACCCGCTTGAGTATCTGGGACTGCTCGTCTCCCAAAGGGATGACTAATCTCCCCTCCATAGATAATTGCTCCACGAGTGGTTGAGGCAACCCTGGGGAACCCGCCGTCACAAGGATGGCATCGAAAGGGGCGTGCTCGGACCAACCCAAAGTTCCATCCCCCACATGAATCGCCACATTGTAATAGCGTAGTTCATCTAGGACCGACCTGGCCTGAACCGCAAAGGAACGGACCTTCTCAATAGAAAAGACGTTAAGGGAAAGCTCGGCGAGGACCGCCGTCTGATAACCCGATCCAGTACCGACCTCAAGAACCCTTTCATTCCCGCTTAGCTCTAAGGCCTCCGTCATGAGGGCCACCATATAGGGTTGGGAGATGGTCTGCTTCTCGCCAATGGGCAGAGGGCCGTCATCATAGGCCCGATCAGCGAGGGCAGATTCTACAAAGAGGTGCCTGGGGATTTTGCGCATCGCCTGCAACACTCGTGGATTTTTAATCCCCCTGGCTACAAGCTGCTCCTGGACCATCTTTTCTCTGGCCCGGTAATAATCCTGCAGGATTCGGTCAGGATGCTTCACATTGAAAGGAGAGAATGGTCGGGGCGACCGGATTTGAACCGGTGACCACACGCACCCCAAGCGTGTGCGCTACCAGGCTGCGCTACGCCCCGACATATGGGGTCAGTAAAAGAAAATGTAACATCCCCTGGTACTTACGTCAATTAAAGAAGAGCCAAAGTTTTGAGATTCCAAATTGGATTGTCAAGACCCACAGGGCGAGGGGGTCGCCGGTATTTGCCGTATGTGTTCACAGAACAGGGTGTTGCCATGCTCTCCAGCGTCTTGATGAGTAAGCGCGCAGTCCAGGTCAACATAGAGATCATGTGGTCCTTCGTTCGTCTGCGCCAACTACTCGCCACCAATGCCCAACTCGCCCGGAACCTTGAGGCATTGGAGAAAAAGTACGACGCCCAGTTTAAGGTGGTCTTCGACGCTATCCGCCAACTGATGTCACCGCCGGAGTCAAGGAAGCGGAAGATCGGCTTTATCGTCAAAGAAAGGGCCGCATCCCTTCCCGCCTCCGCCGTTAAATTTCGAAGGTGGTAAAAAAGAGGGAGATAGTTTAAACTTCGGATGGTGGATTATGGCGAGACCCGATCATGCCTGGAGAATTGTCGTTTCACCGAGCACGCACGAAGCGAGATGCAATCAGAACCCTTCGGGCTTATCCGGGTCGAGGAGGTGCTTGAAGCTCTTAATGCAGGCGAGATCATTGAGGCATACCCAGACGATCAACCGTATCCGAGTTGCTTGGTTTTAGGTCGGACCTTAACGGATAGACCGCTTCACATCGTGTGCGCTCCCGTTTCAACGGAGCGGCGACTGATCGTCATTACGACTTACCAGCCTGATCCGGTCCGGTGGGAGGCAGATTTCAAGCAGAGGAGAGGTTTATGAAATGTGTGATCTGTAAGAACGGCGAAGTGGTACAAGCCCCTGTCCAAGCCGAGATCAAAGTCGGTTACGACCACCTGATGGTAACCGTGCAGGCCGAGGCTTGTGCCGAGTGCGGCGAGGCCTATTACTCGGCGGAGACGATGCGGTACCTCGATCGCCTTAGGGAAGAGTTCACGCGGAAGAAGATTGTCCCGCCATCGGTGGGCAAGGTATACCAGATCTCCTGAAAATGCGCCAAGCGTCTACGTCTTAGCTGCTAAGGGATAAAGACGCCCGGTCCTTTTTCAGAACCGTTCTGAAGACGGGTTTTCCACTGTGGGTGGTTCGCGGCTGAATCCAAATAGCGGATTTGACTCCCTTTCCTCACTCATACGCAAGTAACTGGCTGACAGTGGGCAAGGTCACCATATCCAGCCCCAACGCCATTTGACCGGACAAGAAGCTCTAGAAACGATGACGCCAAAAGTCCTTACCGATAGGCTTCGCGTCTATGGGCAACACTGTAAACGAAGACGTGTTTCGTTTGGTCATCGATAGTATAAAGCACCCGGTAATCACCCATACGTAACCGGCAGCCTTCTTCTCCCTGAAGCTTTTTACTGCCAGGAGGGTGGGGATTTGCCTCCAGAGCGAGGATTCTCTCGCTGATACGCTTGTGGGTTTTACCGGGCAGGCGGTCCATTTCTTTTTCCGCTGACCGCTTAATCTCAACTGTATAAGTCACCTACGCTTGCCGCTTGCGATTTTTCAGGTAATCTCGGAAGGGGCGGGATGGTTCCTTTTTTCTCTCCTCAATAGTGG
>JAPUHZ010000477.1 GCA_027297485.1 Deltaproteobacteria bacterium | reverse complement strand
CGATTAAGAGCGTTAAGTCTCCTCCGCGTATGGTTGACTTTCGAATGTGCTAGTGATGGCCTCTTAGCGTTCTGCCGGCGGATGAGTTCCTTATCAGCCTGCGAGATCCTACGCGACTCAGAGCCCCATGTGAGACTGGTCCTGCTCCTCTTCACGGTAAAGACCAAAAGCCTTGAGCACCGGTGTGTCGTGCATGGAGAACAGAATTGCCTCGTCTTTGTTTGTTCCGTTGGCGTGCTCGTGCCAACTCCAGAGAGGGACGACGAAGGTGTCTCCTTTTTCCCAGTGGATCGGTTCTCCGTTGATGATCGTGGTCCCGCTGCCCCGAAAGGCATGGTAGATGGTGGTGCTGGTATGGCGATGGACCTGTGTTCGCTCTCCAGGGCGGAGCATTTGGAGCCAGCAGGAAAGGGTCGGCAGAGTAGGTCCTCCAGTGAGCGGGTTAACATACTCCAAGGCGACTCCGTCGAAGGGGTGCGGCTTCACTTCCGCACGCCGCTGGAGGGAGGGATAGACGTCACGCCAACGGTAGTGCAATGGGGGCGGTACCTCCTTTTTGGGTGGAGCCACCGGGCGCACCATGCCGTAATCCGATGCTGCATATCGATTTTCCTTAGGCGGGAGCCCTTTCCCCTCATAGGGTTCCATGGAAACCACTTGAAGCGACTCGATCAGGGGGACATCCAATCCGTCGATCCATATCATCGGTTCGTTGCCTTCGTTGGCGTGCTCATGCCAGGTCCCCTGGGGGGTCAAAATGAGGTCGCCTGGTTCCATCACCAACTTTTCCCCCTCCACGATGGTGTAAGCCCCTTTGCCCTGTAAGATGAAACGAAGCGCCGCCATGGAATGACGATGGGGCGGGGCGATCTCACCAGGGTTTAGGATTTGCAGGGTGAAGATCATGGTGTGGGTTGTGCTCACTGTTTCCTGAAGCCCGGGATTCACTAATCTGATGGCCCTCCGCTCGGCACTGCCTCGACCGACGTCAATACGTTCCCTGGCCTGTAAAAGCCCGTCGTAGACCTCGTCCCATTTCCAGAGATGAGGCTTGACCTTGGTCTTGGGCTCGCGGGGTCGCTCTGCAGGGTCCACAGTCCAAATCCCGGACATCCACCGTTGCCAAAGCAGACGATCCAATTCTTCCCTGTCCTTAGACTGCATGGCACTCCCTTTTTGATCCATCGGGTTCCCCCCTCTCATCTATGACTTCCGTTTCGGGCGGCGCCCTGTTAAATAGGTGGGGCTATCGGGTTAGCTCAGGGCGCTCATGAGAGCCACTCTGAGACTTTTCCTTCCATTACTGTGTCAAGGATTTCTTTGCAGTCCAGGATGGCCTTGTCGGCCACCTTCGGATCCTTCGTGTGAGGCATGGCCCAATTGACCGCGCTAGTGACGGCCTGGATCACCTCTTTGAGATGCTCATCCAATTCAATGGCATGGGGTGCTTGGCTCATGGGAATGCTCCTTTGCTAACCCATTAGACGTACAGCCGGCCCTTGTTCGGGTCGGGCACCTTGAGGCCCCACCCCTCAATGATAGGTTTTACCTCTTCGATGTACTGCCTTCTGGCTTCCTCGTTGGGGCGCCGTTTTAGCCCCCAATAGAGGAAGCGCTCGGATCGCTTTGACTTGGACCTCCCAAACATGTCCAGTGCCTTGACGTACCAGTAATCAACGGACTTCTGGACTTTCTGTTTGGTTTCCTCATCCTTGCTCGCGAGCTCTGCGGTTTTATTCACGCCGAATTCAATGTGTCCCGCTTCTTCCGTCATGATGTCCGGTAGGATGCGCTCCAAGGGGAGGTAAGTACAATCGAGGAACTCTTCCAACTGGTAGCGGCCGATGCGATCAATCAAGGCGCCGAAGACAGCGTAGTCCTCCCAGGTGGTGATTTTACCGCGAAAGGCCTCCACGCAACGTTTTTGGTTCGGCCAGCTAAGGACGAAAGAGACATCCAAGCCGATGTCGCCAGCAAGCCGAGCTATTTTCCGGTAATGATCGATTTCCTCGGCGGCAGTTCGGGCGACAACCAGTTGGTCCACCTTCGTTGGGGCCGTGGGTAGCATCGTGTCCACATAGAGATGAGGCCCGCCAATCTCACAATCCGATTGAATGGTTAAGACCCGCTTCAACAGATCCTGGTATTCTGGATCCATCTTCTCAAAGTCTTTAAGCTCTATTTTGTCCTTAAACATCTATATCCTCCTTGTCGCTTTACTGGCCTTATTCTCCGCGTGAGATGAGCATCCGCCAAACCTCCGGGCCATCTTCCGTTACCCAGCAAGTAAATCCCTTCTCAAGCACAAGCCTTAATTGTTGAAGGAAAGGGTCTAGACTGCGGTCGTTCATAACAAGGAGCGTGTCACCGACGCCCATCTCTTCCAGGGACAAGAAGGCCTGCAAGGGTCGCTCACAAATAGGATATTGTCGGAGATCTAACAGGAGTGGTCTCAGTGGCGTCACAACTTCCCTCTCCTCTTCCCGTTAACTCGGGGCGAGTGGTTGTTTTTCTGCCCTTACCATAATGATGCCAACGTCTATCTACTCTCTTCACATCCACTGCACGAACCCCATCGCGCAACCAGTGCCCGCGGGGGTGCGATAACAGGGGACATAGTCAAGCAACTCCGGATGGAGGTGTTCCAAAGAACCCGCTGCCATAATCCAGTTCAATGCCTCTCCCGTACCCAGGACTAGTAGCCGATCCACGGGAAGACTACAGAGCTTTTCTTGGTTTTGTTTGATTAGGCCGTCCAGAGTCATGCGGTCTATTTCCTCGTCAATGATAAAATAACTCAGTCCACCAGAGGCGATGATGGCGACCCTCTTATTGGCCTTCCAGTTCCCGATAGCCCGTTCGATGACTTTTCCGAGTGCGTAGCACCGTCTGGGCAGAGGTTGATTGGGAGGGAAAAAGACGTTGACCATGACGGGCACGATGGGGATGCCGTTGGTGGGCATGAGGCTGTTGGTCACGAAGGTAAAGGCGTGGCCTAGTCCGACTTCCGGTTTCAGTTTGTTGGATGTGGAAACGTCAAAGCCCTGGTAGATGGCCTCCTGTATCAGGTGGCGAGCCAGTTCCGAATCGCATTGAACGGTACGATTCACATCATCACCCACGGTGGCCCGGGCCTGTAACCAGGACGATCCTCGACTCCGATCGCTTGCCCTTTGGATGACCGTATCGCCGTAGGAGATCGAGAACATGGGCATGTTCTCTTCCCAGAACTGTTCGTGCTGGTCGTCGCCTATGATGACCAGACAATCCGGTGATGCCTGGGCCAGGGTTTCTCTTAACTTGGATAGGGCTTGCTGACAGGGGTTGGATTTCTTTTTGAAGACACTGTCGCTTAGCTCATTGCGTATTTCTGGGTTTGCTCGCTTCAGGACCTCTTTGTAGTTGTAGCGCTGGTCGTTCTGATCCTTATCGAGGAATACGCTCCATTTTTCCAGCGGAATGCTGAGTTGGGGACCGTGTGAACTCCCTAGACCTAGAACAATCTTGGCCATAGCCGTTTCGCCATTTTTTTCGTGTTCAGCAGGGTCGTCTTTTACGCCCTCACTTCTGCTTCAACCCTTCGCCCTGCCTGGATTTAAGCTACCTTTGGCATTTCTCTCAGTTCACCTCTAGTTTCAGGACCTCGCAGCGACTCTCCTAGCATCGTATCGATCATCTTGTCCTGGGCCGGATCCCTGATGACTCCCTTTGGGTCCAGTCCTTTTTGCACCTTTTCGATCTCCTTAAACATCATCTCCCTCAGTATGACGATGCCACGGTCAGCGGTCCCGAGGCGCTCGTCGGTGCGATCCGATATGGGCCCCAGTGTCTCCCATGCCATGTGGTCTTGGGCCTGCACCTCTTTGCTGATATCGAATCTCGTGAACGGGTGCAGGGCGTCCGGCGGGTTTTTGTAGGGTTTGACGTATTCCACGGGAGGATCGCCCTCTTCTTCCACGATGCTTCCGTCTTTGCTGGGGTCGAAGCGGACGAAGAAGATCTTCGTGTGGGTGTCATCCATGGGGACCCTTATTTGGGTTGCGTTGGCCTGTCTCAGAATATTGGGGAAGATAAGGGGGTGCTGATCCACGGTTCCGGTTTTGTATGTTCGTTTCTTCATGATGCCGTAGGGGACTTCAATGAATTCAAACTTCGCCACGGTATCCGTGAGCCCGCGGGTTTGGTTCGTAATGGGATTTCGGGCAATCAAACTCTGGTGGAGGATTTGCAGGTGCGATGGGTCAACGGAGTTCTCCATGGCTTGAAACCAGTTGCAATCGAGCTGGGGTTGCACGATGAGCCGCCTTCTCCCGTCTTTGCGCACCCAGACGTCATATTTCGGTATGAAAGGCACTGGTTGCGGCCCCATGTAGGTCCAGTAGAGCCCGACAAATTTTTGCACCGGGTAGGATTTGACCTTCACGGTTAAGTGAAATTTACTCTCTGCTGGTTCTGCTGGAGTCTCCAGGCAGTCCCCCTTGGTGTCGAAGAGCCAACCGTGATAGGCGCAGGCGATTCCCCTCCCTTCGACCCTGCCATAGGAAAGCGAGGCTCCACGGTGAGGGCAGCGGTCTGCCACGAGACCGACGTTTTCCTTCTTGTCTCGGAATAATACCAGGTCTTCACCTAAGACCCGCACGCACTTGGTGGGCTCCTTTTCGGTTAGCTCGGCAGCGATGGACACGGGATGCCAATAACGCCTCAGTAGTTCGCCCGCGGGTGTCCCCGGACCGATGCGGGTTAGCCGTTCATTTTGTTCCTTGGTTAACATGGCGTCTCTCCTTCTCTGTTAATGGGAATTGAAACCTTTACCCCATACCACACAACGCCCCGCGCGTAGGCGCGGGGATGAATGTCCTGGACTCCCTGCAAGTCCTGTGCCCCAAAGCTACCGGCGTAAGCCCGTCGTACGGGGTTTACTCCGAGGAAGATTGGAACAGACTCAGATGGGTGAGCGAGTTCAGGTAAAGCCCGGCCTTTGCAGTGCTGGTTTATCTACCAGGGAACAGGGTGTCGGTGCCCCGTACAAATCACGCCGCATCTTTAACCTCGGAGAGCCAGCTACCCGCTTTAAAGATGGACTGGAGCTTTAGCTGATCCTCGGCGGTGGGGAGTGCCGCCTGAATATGACGGCGGTATTCTTCGCCTGTTAGCGACCGCCCATCCGCTCCGAAGGTTTTGTCTGCAAACTCCCCAATCTTGCGGTTAAACCTAACATCCGGCAGGCATAGTTTGCTTTGACCTTCTGGGATCATCTGATTGAGGCCATCGAGGATCTCTTGAACCTCGGCCGCATAAAGGGATCTGGCCTCCTCGTTCAGTCTTTCCAGGTCCCTGGGCGGGGCCAGGCTTTTGTCTTCGTTGAATCGTCCCTTGAACCCCCAGCGATAAAATCTGAGGGCCGAGGTGGAACGATCCTTACCAAAGAGATCGTAGGCTGCGGAGATCCATTTATTAAAGTATTTCTGAATGATTTCAGGCGGGACTTTCCCTTCTTTGACCACCCGTGTGAGGCCGGTCTGACCCGTGAAGAGATGAAATGACTCTTCCTTGAGCATGGGGCCCATGCTGTTGGCCGCCGGGGAGAAGCCCGAATGATGGAGCATCGTGAGCTGGTATTTACCATCCCGGTCGATAAAGGCCGTGTAAACGAAAAACTCGAGCCAGTTTTCTAGAGGCTGGTTGAAGGCGCCTAAGAGACGGGTCCCTTTGAAGGCCCTCCGCTCCAGTAGCTTCCTGGCCTCCAGTTTCCCTGTGTCGCCAAAATGGGACACCAGAATATGGCTCATCTGCCAGCCGTGGCGCATCTCGTCGCGCATAACGCGAAGGAGGCACTTGAGATCGTAAGGAGAAGGGGCGGTTTGGATGAGGTGCCGCTGTTGTTCCGAAGAGGCGAACTCCGTATCGCCCTGATAAACGATG
>JAPUHZ010000476.1 GCA_027297485.1 Deltaproteobacteria bacterium | reverse complement strand
TGTACCAACGCCTATTCTGCGGGTATTGCCGCCATTGTCTGGGCGGTCGCCATGACCTTTGCCGGGACAGCCGTAACCTGGGTTCTCAAGCAGACGGAGGTTACGCTGAATATGTTTGTGTCCCGGGACGAAACATTATTTCGCTTCCAGAAGAAGTAGATTGGATTTCAGGTGCGCTTGCCGCATGCCCAATTGGAACAAGCATACGTGCCATCTTGGGTGTGGCTCGGGTCTCTCCCGCGGATACGGTCCTCGTTACTGGGGCTAGCGGCGGACTTGGCCTGCATCAGATTCAGATCTTAAGTGAACTGAGAGCACGCGTGATTGCCGTAACTAGTTCAGAGTCAAAGTGTGAGTCTATCCGGGCCGCGGGAGCTGATGAAGTCATATGGAGTCCGGATCTACGCTTTAGCGCTGATGTCTGGAAACTGACCGAGAAAAAGGGAGTAGACGTTGTGCTCGATAACGTCGCGACGGGCATCTTGGGTGAGGTCCTGCGCTGTCTCAGGGCGCACGGTCTAGCTGTCATTCTAGGCAACGTCGGAGTCAAACCCCTGGAGCTGAATCCGGGGCTGGTTATCGGGCGCCGTCTCCGGATCGCCGGTTCGGGTAACGCGACTTTTGATGATATCCGCAGAGGACTCTACCTCCTTGCGAGGGGTAACATTCGGGCTCAGGTAAATCACGTCTTGCCCTTCCCTCGTGCGGCGGAGGCACACGCCTTGCTTGAGGGTCGGTCCGTAGTTGGGCGGATCGTGCTGAGCGGCTGGTAGCGACGGAACTCATGCATCTTTCATATTTAATCAGGCGAGTGGCGTTGCGACAGCCGCAGCGCATAGCCTTGACCGAGAAGGGCCACGACTGGAGTTATGCGAGCCTAGTCGCGCGGATCAATCTCGTTGGTAACGCGATCTTAGGCTTAGGGCTGAGACTTGGAGATCGTGTTGCCTCTCTCATGCCAGATTGCAGAGAGTACCTTGAGACGGACTATGGGGTAATGACTGCAGGCTTGGTCAGAGTTCCACTGGATCCCCGCCTTAGCCGAGCCGAATTGCTAGCGCAGTTGGCGGACTCAGGGGCCAAGGCATTGGTATTCCACCCCACGTACTCCGATCGCATCGTAAACCTTAGATCAGAGCTCCCTGATTTGCGCTATCTGATCAGCGTGGGAACGAGTTTCCCAGAGGCGATAGAATTCGAAAGTCTGCTCGAGCAATCCAGCGATAAGCCTCTTCCGGTGGGATCGGGTGAGGATCTTGCGAGCTTGAATTATACGGGGGGAACTACTGGTCGCCCTAAGGCCGTCATGCTCACACATCACAACCTAGTCACTGCTGTGGAGAATGCTTTGCTTGCCCGCCCGATACATTCTAGTGATGTTTTTCTTAATGTCCGGCCGCTCTGGCCGATAAGCGGAAGCATCGTCTTGATGCATGTCTTAGGAGGATCGACCGTCATACTCGGTGGCCGTTTCGAGCCGGAGAAATTTCTCCATCTCATCCAGGAGTACCGCGTTACGATGACATCGCTTGTGCCCACTCAACTCGTCAGTTTGTTGGAAGAATCGGACCCTCGACGATACGATATCCGCTCACTGAAAACTCTGGATGTCGGAGCTGCGACAATCCCTCGGGACACATTTCTGCAAGCACTTGATGTGATCGGTCCAAGACTTGCGGTGATCTATGGGCTCACGGAGGCTCCCTGGACCTGTTACCTGCCATCCCAAGAGCTGGACGCTTCAAGAGAGCACCGGTCTCGGTTAATTCATTCGGCAGGCCGGGAGCTTTTCGGCTACAAGGTCGCGATCAATAATCCGGAAGGCCGGATGTTATCAACCGGAGAGGTAGGTGAGGTTGTCATCCGCGGGGGTAACGTGATGCGTGGGTACTGGAACCAGCCGGATGCCACGGCGAAGTCCCTTAGGGACGGATGGCTTCACACGGGCGACCTTGGCCGGTTGGACGACGAGGGCTATCTTTACATCGTGGGCCGGGAAAAGGAGGTCATCCGCAGCGGTGGCAGTACCATTTTGCCGCAAGAGGTGGAAGGGGTTCTTACAACTCATCCGGGCGTGGCTGAAGCGGCTGTAGTTGGAATTCCGGACCTCAAGTGGGGCGAGATAGTCAAGGCCTTCGTGGTCTTGCGGCAGGGCTTTATCTTGTCGGAGATGGAATTAATCAAATACTGCCGGGAACGGCTATCCGACTTCAAGAAACCGCGCGCGATCGAGTTCCTTCCCTCACTTCCGAGATCACATTACGGGAAAGTGCTTAAGGCGCAACTTTACGAAAGGCGTGAGAACGCTAAATTTTGAACTCATCCATGGTATTAGGGACAAAAAGAGCATCGACCTCCATTTCGCTTTCGAGCACACCCTGTTCCACCATGTAATGGATCAGTTTCTTTAAAGTGGGCCGGTTTGCTTCGATTCCGTAAGGCCACCAATCGGCCCCGAAAAGCTTCTTGAGCTGATCGATCTCAACGAAAAACCAGGGGAGAGTGCAGACCAGAGTATTCGAAATGGCCATCTTCTGTATACAGATTTCCTTGGCTTGGCAGAAGGCCTTGTACAAACTCCTGGCAACCCACGGATGACGATCATGAATCTCTCTGCGGATAACCACAACGTGCATGATGGGAAAGATCTTTGTTCTTCTGTAGTAGTCGACTTCCACGTCTCCGTAATTCGGGAACAGGCGGCGGACCCTGCTGGATCCCTTCTCGAAACAGGACGGGGTACGGGCTGAGAGAAGGGCATCAATTTCTCCGTTCTCAAGCATGTTGCTGAGGGTTTTGTCTTGTGGAATTGGTGTCACCTTAATATCCGCAGGCAGGTGAAGATCTATGCGATCCTTCCTACCGGGTTCTTCTTGTCCACCGACAAACCAATAGATATCGCGTGCCGATACCCCATAGTCATCCTTAAGGAATCCTCGGACCCAGAGTGCTGCTGTGATGGAATACGCAGGCACGCCCATTTTCTTGCCCTTCAGATCTTCCGGCGTCTTTATTCCAGATCCAACATTGATAAAAACAAAAGAGTGCCTGAAAAGCCGGGAAGGAAATACAGGAATAGCTACAAAAGAAGGATCATTCTTGTTTCGTAGGGATATATAATTCGAAAGGGACATCTCGGAGGCATCGAATTCATGGTACCGCACCATCCGCCAGAAGATCTCCTCAGATCGCAGAGCCATATAATTGAGCTGGATCCCCTCAGGAGCAATGGTACCATCTATGAGTGCCCTGGTTCTGTCGTAATCGCCGCAGGCTAGCGCTAAATAGAGTTTTTCCATGTTTGTTTCCAGTTTCCGGATTTCCTCTTTGGATGTTTCAGCGAGGAAATAGACTTAGGGGACGTTGTAACTTTATTAATCTTTTGATAGCAAGTTGATTTATGCCACGTTCCCTGGCCCAGGCATTACAATCTAATCAATCTTTTCCAACACCCAAAAAAACAAAAGGCAACACCAGATTGGCTGCCCCTATTCCAAGGGTAAAGGCGAAGGGCGAAAGGATGA
>JAPUHZ010000475.1 GCA_027297485.1 Deltaproteobacteria bacterium | reverse complement strand
AGCTTGGCGGTTGAGGAGCACCCCCGAGGTCTTGTTGGAAACGACCAAGGTGATCAAGTAAGCAACGGTGTATGATGCGCCTAATTTGACCTTCCAAGACTCAATTTTAGCCATGGGATACGACCCCAAAACCCCCTCTTTGCAACAAGCGCTTAACAAGGAGAAATAAGATGACGCTTTGCCCCATTGCTTTAGCCGTCGGTTGCGAAAAATGCCTAATTTTCAAGGCTTGCCCCGTCAAGGGAATCGTCGGCGATTACAAAAAGGAAAAGTCACAAAAGGAACCGCCGCCGGAAAGTAAATACGACCGGCCTCTCCAAAAATAGCGGGCACTCCTTTGGAAAGTCAGATATAGAAACTGGAAAATGCCGCCCGCCCCGTCCCGGGACGCCGTTTTTGTTTCCAGCAGCACCGTAGGACTCAATTAAATAGCTCTTTAATTTCACCCTGGCGGTTTTGTTAAAACAGTAAGCGCAGGCCACCCTGGTGCATCACGAGATCATTATGACCTTAGGTAGGATAGGGCTGTTGGAAATGGGAGCGCCCAGATATAAAAGCAGCTATTGACAAGAGTTCCTGTCTGCGCCTATCTTTTCTCTGATTCAACTTCTGTTTATCCCGAAAGGAGGTGCTGACATGAGTGCTTCTGATTTCAATCCGGATGCTCCCCTTCACATTCGAGCCCTTAACCATACGACGATTCCGGTCCGGGATCGGTACCGGGCGGCCCGATTTTATGTCGTGGTCCTGGGGGGCGAGATGCACCATGAGTCGGATCCAGACAGGGTCAAGAAAGGATTGGCTCGCGCATTACAAGTGGGTGTAAGGCTCTGTTCCGGACTGGAGATTGACCTCTTCGAGCAGAATTACGGCCAACCGGTATGGAACCAATCCCATCCCCATCATGCGTTCGACGTCCCAGCCGAGGAGCTGGAAAAATGGGCGGAGCATTTCAAGAGATGGAAAGTTCTGATTGTCGGCCCTATGACCCGGGCCGGAACAGGGAGCGCTGAGGTATACTTCAACGACCCGGATGGAAACCACCTAGAGCTGCATTGCTCAAATTATCCGGGACATGAAAAGCTTCCCGCAGGTCCTTATGACAAGCAGCTAACAGTCCACAAAGAACCTTGGCCTCCGAAAGAGTTGGAGGAGGATGCCAATCGTTTGTTCGAGGCATCGCTGGAACGGATGCGAACCCTTAGAAAATCTGCATAAGAAGGCTAGGAACTGTGACGAAACTGAGCTTGGAGGTAGCCCAGAGGCTTATTGCTGAGGCAAGGAAACTGGCGGGCGATAAGCCAATCGTGGTGGTGGTGGTGGTGGACGTTGGCGGGGATCTGGTCGCTTTTGAAAAGATGGACAGGACTGGAAGGACGATGGGAAGAGTAGCGATTGGCAAGGCCTACACGGCGGTCATGGCAGCGAAGGCAAAAGAAAATCCGCTCTTCTGGCAGAGCGTGGCGGCCAAGGATCCGGGCCCGTTCATCTTTGCGAGAGGTGGTGCCCCCTTAATCCACGACGGGGAGGTACAAGGAGCCGTCGGAGTAAGCGGTCCTAGCCCGCAATTCTCACCAGCCCACGGCTGCGTGCGCGCATCTACCTGAATCTACGGCGTTACGCTCGGACAAAGGGCTCGACGTACAGTACGCCTGCGCGCTTTGTCTCTCGCGTGTCTTGTATCTCCGGGCATCTGCGCGCCCTCGCTTCGCGCTCCGGTGAGAAATGTGGGCTAACGGTGATTTGGACATGGCCTGTGCGAAGGCAGCGGCTGAGGAGTTTGCACGCTGGGTGGTGGGGAAGGAAAATATATAAACGGAATCTGCAACTGGATAAAGTTCTGTTTAGAAGAAGAAGGTAAAACGCTAGAGTCTGGGACCTTTGGCACATGCACGCCGCAAAGTCTCGATGGCCGAGAGTGCGGCCAGGTAGCTGGTCTTGGGATTTTCAGGGTGGGGGAGGTTTTGCACGGTAATCTTTGCCTCTCCAAAATCGCCCTTGATCTCAATCTGGTGGATGTTGATCTTCAGCTGGGGGTCGGCAACAATTTTTACCTTTGTCTTTTCACCTCCTAACCCTGCAAGGCTCAGGATGGCAGCCACATTCACGTTTGCCGGAAAGAGCTTCACCGCTTCCTTGGCCGTGCCCTCAAATAACGTCATCCTGTTCTGGATCTCATCCGGGTCCATCGCATGTTCTTGAAAGTAGGGCGCGCCCGCTAACGCCGACGGGTTCTTGCTGGTAATGAGGTTGACCTCATAGAGTTTGCCCTCCTTGGCAGCCCTTAAGATATCGAGCCCTCCGATCGCTCCTGAAGGGAGGTAGAGATTTTTGGATACCTCTTTAGCGACGCTAGCAAGCCGGTTTCGAAAGGCATCATCCATAAGCGCGCCCACGCTCATGATCAGGAGATCTTTCCCGGCCCGCAAGGCCTTCTCACCGTAACTCCTCACTGCCTCCTGGGAGGCACACTCAAGGAGCAGATCAAAAGGGGCATTAGTAAAATCCTCGAAGGAGCTTGTGACTACCAGCTCTCTTTTTATTTTTGTCTGTAGACGCTCCGCTTTACCCGGCTCTCCGTCAAAGAGATATAGAATCTCCGCATTGATGGACGAGTCCTTATAAAGCGCCTCTACGATTGTAGTACCTATACTCCCACACCCTAGCAGACCGACTCTAATTAAAGATTCCATAAATTAAATTTACCTCTTTGTTTCCCGAGGGAAACGGTGTTGTGATTGCCTTAGAATAATACTAGCTTTAAATATTAAGCAAGAAACGAGGTTCTCACATCAGAGATGAGTCGGGTTATTCGGCTTCTTAATAGCGGCCTTCTTTTGAAATGCCCCCGATGCGGATTAGGGCCGTTATTTTACGGACTGTTTTCGATGCGGTCGCAGTGTTCCAACTGTTCGTTAGAATTTGAACGGGAGCAGGGTTATTTTGTAGGTGCTATCTATATCAACTACTCGGCAACCGTTATCATTGCTATCCCAGGCTATTTTATTTTGGACTACTTCTTCGATATCTCTCTCACTAAGCAGCTTGCTCTTTGGATTGGATTTGCAATTTTATTTCCGCTGCTGTTCTTTCGCCATTCCAGAAGTTTTTGGCTGACCCTTGACCACTTTTTTAATCCACCAGAAAACACTCTATACCCTGTACCGAAAATTTCCGTCAGATCTAAAGAGCCTAACCGGCGGACCAACCCCAAGCCTCTTTCATAGGTTTGACCGTTTTTTAACCTCACGGACAAGCCAATCAATGCGGTCATTACCCCAGAACATCTGCCTTTGATAGATAAACGTAGGAACGCCGAAGACCCTATGAACCCCGGCCTGTGCAAAGCACTTCCCAAGCTGAGCAGAATAGCGAAGGCTATTCATGGATTGAAGAAACTCTTGCTGATCGAGGCCGCAGGCCAGGGCGATCTCACCCAGAAGGTTGTGATCACCAACATCGCGCCCCTCGGAGAATCTGGCGCCATAGACCCTAAGGCCGTATTCTTTTCCTTTCCCTTTTCTCTGGGCAAATAGGAAGCCTCGGTGAGGCTTTGACCAGTCAGTGTCAAATCGTCTGGGAAATTTCAGTGGCATTCCATAGGCCTCGGCAAACCGAGAGACATCTCTAATAATGTAACGAGACTTTTTCCCCGGTGGGTTAAGCCTATCCGAGGAACCAGCCGGGGAAGGGGGGAAAATTGGTATGTAGTCGAGTCCAACCGGTAGACCAGTCAGCTCTTTCTCAATTCGGCTAAAGGCCAGCCACGAATACGGACTCCGAAAACTGAAATAGAACTTGATCGTATTATTCATCATAAGCTTTTTTACTATCCATATTTGCCAATTGTCCAAGCAATGCTCATCTTTGGCGACAAATAGTTTGCTATCTCGATTAGGTTGCCGTCTGGGTCACGGATGTATATGGAGTGAATAGGTCTTTTTGCCCCAGTTTTCATTAAGGTCCCTCTACAATTTCTATGCCGCATGACTTAACGTGATTGATCACCTGCTCTAAAGGCATATGGGTTATAAAACAAATATCTCCCGACTCTGGCGTAGGCTTAAACGCCTTCGGTTCAAACTCTTTTCCGGCCTGATGAAGGTTGATTTTCTGCTCTCCGAATTGCAGCGCCTTCCGATTATCTCCGAAAGTCACTACCTCCATCCCAAGAACACGTGAATAAAACTCACAGGTTACTTTGATGCTTTGGACGGTAAGAACAAAGTGATCCAGTCTCTCAATCTTCATCTTTGGATCGGCTCTCCTTTGAGCACCTTTCCGCCTAGCCTTTGATATGCCCTTCCGAAATTCTCCGCCTCAGAGAAGTGATCCAGCTCAAATATGAAAGTATGCCCCATATCCAGAAGGATTGTCTCGAATTGATCGATAAACCGTTTTCCCATAATGGATCCCTGGCCCCTTACAACCCGGCTACTTGAGAAGATCTCAGAGGCATGGCCTCAATCACATGGAAGGCTCCAAAAAAAGTTCTCCTGGAGGCCCGCTGCAGCAGTTCGCGGCGAAGTCGCCTTACGCCCAATAAGAGGTCCGGAATGCCTTCTAAAAAATCGCACTCAGGAGCAAACTCGTTATACTTTGCTCGGATCTCCTGAGCGGTTAGCGTCATCTACGTTGTCTCCTGCATACGGATAGTCCATCTGTTTGCGGATCTTCTCTTTGGCCTCGCGCCCCGCCAGCTTTTCGCAAAGGTAAAGCCCCAGATCGATTGAAGATGTAACTCCTCTTGCAGTTATGACCTCACCCTCGTCTACAACCCTCTGGTCCACAACAGACAAGCAGTATTTTTGAAGATCACGAAAAGCATTTGGGTGAGTGGTTGCTGTTTTTCCCTTTAAAAATCCCGCAGCACCCAACAGTAAAGCGCCTGTACATACGGAAACTTTAAATCTGCAAGGCCTTGCGGTTTTGACCCATTCGATAAAACCACTGTCATCAACCAGCTTTCTCGATGCAAATCCGCCCGGTACGATAACCATGTCATAGTCTTGGAAGGATTCGCCTACTCTTGTCGGAGTAATTTGAAGCCCGGTGCCATCCCTGACTTCCTTAGAATAGGCACAAACATCCCATTGAAGGTCGGGGATGAACCCCATTCTCCTAAGCCTCGTTAACGGATCGTACACACCGATGAAATCCAAGGAAGTCATGCCCTCATAAATAATGAATGAAACCTTCATAGCATCTCTCCAACTTCTATAGATGGTGGATTCAAGAAAGGTGAATCTTCGCTGCTCGATGAAAAACCGTAACAGTACGCTCACTGTCGAACTTTTTCCCCCACACTGTTGGTCCGTGCTCGCGGAAGAAATGTTCCACCTGCTTTCTAAAAAGGAGAAGCTGGGGCGACCGCGGGCTGGACCGCAGGCATTCTCCACAAAGCTGAGCAAGGCCGAGCCAAGATACCTTCTGGCGTTTCAGCACTTGTGCCAAGTCCGTAACGTCCGAATCCAGATAGCGGGCGAGCTTGTACACGGCCCAGCATCTCGGGTCGAGGAGATCAACAGTTAGCTTTCCAAGGTGTTTGTAAGGGAGCGTCTTAAATTTTTTTTCCGGGATAGCTACTGGCGACCAACGATCGAGATCCGTGGAATACTGGACAGCCACACTGACCTGCTTTGCAGCAGCTCCGAGCTCGGCCTCAATTTCTGACATGTATTTCGATTGTTGTTTCGAGACGACCAGGCCAAAGTCAATATCACCGGTTGGGCGGGTTCCGCCGAGAAGCATCGCTTCAATGCCGCCTGTGATAATCAGTTTTACAGGGCAAGGTAATCGGCGGGCCAGAACAGTGAAAAACTTGCCCAGATCAGCGTGAGTAAGGACCGCCATCACCACTCTCCACCAGCACGCTTGAGGCTAGATGTTTTTCAGTGCGACGGAGCAACAGATCAAGGATTTGTCTGTCTTGCAGAGACGTATCAGGCGGTCTGCTCCTCCGGGAGCGTATAGCACCCTTAGCTCCCGCAGCCTCTAATTTGTTACTCATCAGCCCGGCGATAAAGTCTGCGGTGCGGTCGACTCTTTTCCCATGCCCCCGTCTGCCCGAGACGACCGCTCGCGCAATAAGATCAATGGTGATGGCGATCCTTACTCACGCTGATCTGGGCAAGTTTTTCACTGTTCTGGCCCGCCGATTACCTTGC
>JAPUHZ010000474.1 GCA_027297485.1 Deltaproteobacteria bacterium | reverse complement strand
AAACAGGTGGGGCGGGGCTCCAGTCCAAAATCGTCTGAGCGTTTTCCGAGATGGTCGGCTCTGCTGCTCCTCCTCGGGATGACTCTCTTTGCCTATTTCCCTGCGATGCACGGCGGGTACATCTGGGATGACAAACAGTACGTCACCGAAAATGTCACCCTCAGGTCTGCCGATGGGCTCCGGCAGATCTGGTTCGAACCCCAGTCCACCAATCAGCAGTACTACCCCGTACTTTTGACTGCCTTCTGGGTGCAGTATCGGTTGTGGGGTGATGATCCCTTGGGCTATCACATCACCAATATATCCCTGCATGCCGTCAACGCCTGTCTACTGTGGCTACTGCTTGCCCGGCTGAGCGTCTCGGGTGCCTTCCTCGCAGCAGCGCTCTTTGCTCTCCATCCGGTCCATGTCGAATCCGTCGCATGGGTCACCGAGCTCAAGAACGTCCTGTCCGGGATGTTCTCCCTGCTTACTCTCCTAGCCTGGGTGCGATTCATTAAAACTCGTCAGTGGCAAGGCTACGCCCTGACCCTTTTTCTGTTCCTCTGTGGGATGTTGAGTAAAACGGCCGTCGTCACTCTCCCGCTCGTTCTCCTGCTTCTGGCCTGGTGGAAGGACCCGACTGGATGGCGGCGTGTGCTGCGGCCATTGGTGCCGTTTGTAGTCACCGGGGGGGTACTCATGCTGGTGACCATGTGGAAGGAGTACCTGGGTCTAGAGGAACCTGGCAGTATTGTGCCGTCCATGTCTGTGCTGGAGCGAGGACTGCTGGCGGGCCGGGCGTTATGGTTCTACGCCGGGAAGCTCTTCTGGCCGGCAAACCTCATGACCATTTACCCTCAGTGGGAGATCGATGTCCGCGCTCCATGGCAGTACATTTTCCCGTTGACGGCTCTGGCAGTGCCGGTTGGCCTGTGGTGGTCACGGCGACAGATCGGGACAGGGCCACTGGTCGCGGTTCTGGCCTTCGCCATAATCCTCGCGCCTGCCCTGGGTTTTGTACCTTTCGGTTTTATGCGGTTATCTTACGTGGCCGATCACTTCCAATACCTGGCGAGTATCGGTCTGATTGCGCTGGTTATCACTGCCGTGGTGAAAGCCACCGACCGCCTTGGTCCGTCGAGGCGCTGGATAGGTGTCGCAGGCGCGGGTTTGGTACTGCTCAGTTTGGGAATCCTTACCTGGCGTCAGGGACGGCTTTATCAGGATGCGGAAACCCTCTGGCGAGACAACTTGGCCAAGAACCCCCAGGCGTGGTTGGCACACAACAACCTAGGCATTGCCCTAGTCCGCCGCGGTGGGTTAGAAGAGGCGATCAGGCATTACCGTGAAGCCCTGCGGATCAATCCTCCTTATGCAAAGGCCCACTACAATCTAGGCAATGCCTTAATTCGCCGTGGAGAGCTAGAGGAGGCAATTGAGCACTACCGTGAGGCCGTGCGGATCGATCCAACCTATGTGAAGGCCCACAACCATCTAGGCAATGCCTCAGTTCGCCGTGGAGAGCTAGAGGAGGCGATTGGGCACTACCGCGAGGCCCTCCGGATCGATCCAACCTATGTGAAGGGACACAACAATTTAGGCAATGTCTTAGTTCGTCGTGGAGAGCTAGAGGAGGCAATTGAGCACTACCGTGAGGCCCTGCGTATCGATCCGACCTATGCAACAGCGCACAACAATCTGGGGAAGGCCTTAATTCGTCGTGGTGATGTAGAAAAAGCGATTATGCACTACCGTGAGGCCCTGCGGATTCAACCGGATCATGCCGATGCCCATGAAGGCTTGGGTAACGCTCTCACCCTACAGGGCAAAAGAGATGAAGCCGTCAAACATTACGAGGAAGCCTTGCGGATTATGAAGTCCCGCCGAGAGGCATCTGCATTACGCTGATTTAAGCATTCTGAACTCGTCCGGTGCGTGGGTGAAATATAGAAAGCCCCTATTTCCCAATATAAATAAGACACTTACCCGCCCTGAGTTTAGTGTAGAGGGTGCGTCAGGATTTGATCTTGGATACAACGTATGTCCTGAGGTTATTCTCTTCAGAGGCAGAAGTGATAGCATTACCAACGCGGCGTAAGGGGTAAGGGTTGAGGTCCCTTTGGGATCGTATCCGGAGAGGAATGGGGAGTGGCTCCAGAAGGTTGACCTATTGCCCTGTCATTGGATACACTCCGTCCAATAAATGCGCGGCGGATACTCTCCGCCATCTCCATGCCCGTTTGCTGAGAAGATAGGCTGCGGGCCAATAGGGGGATACGCCACCATCTCTCCTATGTTTTCTCAGAAATAGTTTATGAAGTATGTACGGATTTACATAAGTATTGTAGTAATCGATACGCTGAGCGCTTGGTTCGTATATATATATTTCCCGAATTATAGACTTTATCTTTGGCAAGAAGATGGATTGATCGAAAATCTTAGCGCTTTCTTCTTTCTATTAACCTTCTTTGTCGCTTTTTCCTTAGCGATAAAGAAGAAAGGAAATAATAGAGCACTATTCTTGATATCAGGCATTGGACTTCTAGGCTTTCTAGATGAACTGAGTTATGGAGAAAGGTTGTTTGACCTTTCTATGCCTTATATTGGTGATGTGAGAATTGATGCCTTACATGATTTTTATAAATTAGTATACAAAGAGTTCGTTACGTTTATTCCAACTCAGGCGACATCTGTATTTCTTCTATTCACAGTAGCGACTGCTAGTTTGCTTATACTATTCTACAGATACAGGTTTAAGGTATGGAGACAACTATCAACTACACCTAGATATCCTCCATATATTCTTGTGCTATTAATTGTAGTTTTTCTTGTCTCTGCGCTCGTAATAGATTTAGAAATCGTGGTCCTTGATCCTTTGACAATGTTGGAAGAGATGTTGGAGATGAACGTTGGAATAGGCCTACTATTCTGCTCTTTATGTCTCTACGATTCAGGATCATCACAAAAACGGGCACAACAAACAGTTGTTGCTGCAGGAGACAAGACCGCCTCCCGCCTTGGCCCGTCGCTGCGCTGGAAAGGTGTTGCGGGTTCGGGGGTGGTGCTGCTCGTCTTGGGGATCCTGAGCTTGCACCAGGGGCGGCTTTATCAGGATGCGGGAACACTCTGGCGGTACAGCGTCGCCACGGTCCACCTCGGTCTAGGCAATGGCTTAGTTCGCCACGGTGAATTGCAGGAGGCGGTTAAACACTACCGCAAGGCTTTACAAATCGATTCTACCTATGCGATGGCCCATAAGAAGCTGTCCGATGCCTTAGTTCGCCGTGGTGAGTTGCAGGAGGCGGTTAAACACTACCGCGAGGCCCTGCGGATCAATCCTACCTATGTGAGGGCCCACAACAACCTAGGCAATGTTTTATTCATCTATGGTGAGGTAGAAGAGGCAATTGGTCATTACCGCCAGGCTGTGCAGATAAGTTCCACCTATGCAGAAGCCCACAATAATCTAGGCGCTGCCTTAGCCAGACGTGGTGATATAGAAGAGGCGATTGAGCACTTTCGGCAGGCACTGCGGGTCGCTCCAACCTATGTGAAGGCCCACAAACATTTAGCTAGTGTCTTAGTTCGCCGCGGCAATGTAAATGAGGCTATCATGCACTACCGTGAAGCCCTGAGGATTCAACCGGATCTTGCTGATGTTCATGAAGACTTGGGTTATGCTCTCGCCCAACAGGGCAAAAGAGATGAGGCCGTAAAACATTACGAGGAAGCCTTGCGGATTATGAAGTCCCGCCGCGAGGCATTTGCATTACGCTGATTTAAGCTTCCTTGCTCCCTTGGGGGTTTTTGGGGCTATTAGACTACGAGAGACTGTCTTCATCGAATGGAGGTTGCCACATGAGATATCAGAGCATGAGTGAAGTCAAAAAGCTCTTCAGGGCGTTGTCGATATTGTTGAGCGAGATGGGAAGGTGTGTGTGGTTGACCAAGAAAAACTCCGCAGAGAGGCAGTCGATCGGCTGGTTTTCAACGCGGTCTTTCATGAAAACCCCGAGATCAAGCAGACGGCGCGCAACATTGTGCGGCAGAGCGCCAGGACCCTTGGAATTCAGCCTTGCCGGGGCCGTGCAACACGGCGCCTCTACTCTTCCTGAGGAGGCCTTCGATCACTTTCCTCGCTTGGATTGTGCCGAGATTCACCCGGCCACCGGGTTTCAGAATATGCTTTATGATAACCCCGGCTTTCCCCAAGAGGTAAATAAGGAGATTTACGACTTCTTGGGCAAGGAGTTTGCGGCAGAGAAGAAAGAAGCAGAGACAAAGGAGCAGTTTATCTATAAGACCCGCAAAAAGGGGTTCGGTCCGCTCAAAGAAAAGTTTTGGAGCCTGCCCGAGGCGTTCCGCAAGGAGATTGGCAAGGAACTTGAGGCGCGCTTTGAGTTCCTGTTTAAGAAGTTAAACGCGGTGAATACCGTCTCCCTGGTGCGCAAGACAGTGCCGCTTGACGGCGAGGAACTGCGGGTGGCGTAAAATCAGTAACGAGTAATGAGTGTTGAGTCATAAGAGGACTCAACACTCTGAATCCACGACTCTAAACTACTAAGGAGTTCATTAGTAAGTAGTCATCAGGCGACCGAGGGCCGGCCGTTATTAGGGAACGTAGGCCTGTCAAGATACTTATGGACTCACTAATAACTAGAGTTCGATCAGCTTTTCAATCCAGCTCACCATGAGCCTGCCAAGGAGAAGGAGCAGGGTGATGGGGTTACGCTCCTCGATGCGCTGCACTTGCCCTGATCCGTCGATAAGGGGTGCTTGCTTCGTTGTTGTTTCGTGCTCGGATTTCGTACTCGTTTGCGAACACGAGTCACGGACACGAGTAACGATAACTACGTGCCTTTCACGCGCCGCCTTCTCGCCGGCCAGGGTTTTTAAGGTATTGCAAGCTTACGCACGGATTATGGACTTGCAGCCGATTTAGAAGTCTGTGAGAATTACCAGATATGCTTCTGATTGCTCTTGGCTTGGGGCTGGTGACAGCCATTGCCAACGTGCTGGGTAGCTGCCTGGCTATCCTACGGCCCGAGCCATCGCATCGGTTTACGGCGGGAACTTTAGGCTTTAGCGGGGGATTTGTTCTTGCCGCTGCTTTGTTGGAGATGGTTCCTGAGAGCCTGGAGCGGGGACCCTCGATGCCCGCCTTTATTGCCCTGGGCTATCTATTGGTCTTTCTAATCGAGCAGCTTCTCGATGTCCACCTGCACCGGCTCCCAGAGGAAAGCTCCCCTTCTATCCCGCTGGCCACGGGCATCGCCTCTCTGGTGGCCTTCAATACCCATGACTTTATTGACGGCTTGGCCATTGGAGCGGGGATGTTCACCGACACCAGTCTGGGTATTGTGGTGTTCCTGGCGGTGCTTTTTCACGAGGTGCCTGCCGGTTTTGTTATAGCTGTGATCATGCGGGGCGCTGGATGGAGCCGCTCGGCAGCCATAATGGCTGGGATAAGCTTGGGACTCATTACCCTGGTGGGCATCGCCATACCGTTCTGGCTTGGGGAGATCAGCCTCTTGATTACCGATACCCTTCTTGCCCTGGCTACTGGGACCTTCATTTATCTGGGCGCCACCCTCCTGGTCCCGCTTTCCGAGGCCGGGAAGTCCCGGTGGATCACCCTTTTGGTAGCCCTGGGGTTCGCTGCTTCTTTCGTCAGCAACTGGTTGGTAAGGCTCTTTTTTTAAGTGAATAAGCTTATGACTAAACGCATCGCTGTTGGATTGATGTCAGGCACCTCTATGGATGGGGTCGATGCCGCTGTGGTGGAGATCTTCGGATCGGGAGAAAAGACCCGCCTCAAACCCAAAGCCTTTTTGACAGCCCCCTATCCGCACAAATTAAGAGAGCGGCTGTTGGCTCTTTCTCAGGGAGGAGATAGCACCTCAACGGGCGTGGGAGAGCTTTCCGCTATTAATTTCGCAGTGGGAGAGTTTTTTGCCCGAGCTGCCATCCGTGCTGTGCGAAAGGCTAAACTTTCCATGGGCAAGATCGATCTCATCGGTTCCCATGGCCAGACCGTTTACCACCATCCCAGGGGTGGGGAACCTTCCACTCTTCAACTTGGGGAGCCGGCCATTATCGCTGAACGGACCGGTGTCACCACAGTTGCAGATTTTCGTCCCGCTGATATCGCTGCCGGAGGAGAGGGTGCCCCTTTGACCCCTTATGTCCATTATCTTCTCTTTAGAAGCAAGAGAAAGTCACGGGCTATCCATAACCTCGGAGGGATCTCTAATCTGACCTACATTCCCGCAGGGGGCGCCCTGAGGGATGTCGTGGCCTTCGATACCGGACCGGGCAATATGGTGATCGACGGGCTTTGCCGATGGATTACGAAGGGCAAAAAAAGCTTTGATCGAGGTGGTTCCATGGCGCGCCTGGGTAGGATCCAATATGACCTCCTCGAAGTTTTTTTGCGCCACCCTTTTTTCTCTAAGCGCCCTCCCAAGTCCGCCGGTCAGAAGGAATTTGGTGAGGCGTTTATATCCTCCCTTTGGAAAGCAGCAAGTAAGAGGGGCGTTCGCTCCTTGGATCTCCTTGCAACGGCTACTGCCTTGACCGCTCTTTCCGCTGAAATAGCCTATTGGGAGTTTGTCTTAGGGCAATCTTACAAGGTAGATGAGATCTATTTTACCGGTGGAGGGAGAAAGAATCGCGCTCTGATGGGGATGCTGAGATGGGGGATCACCTTTGCCAAGGTGGGAGTGGTCGAGGATTTGGGTTTTGATGGCGATGCCTTGGAGGCCCAGGCCTTTGCTGTATTGGCCAATGAGGCCGTGGAAGGGGTAGCCGGCAATCTCTCCAACGTGACCGGGGCACGGCACGGGGTTGTCCTCGGGAAGATCGTGCCGGGGAGGAATTATTTACACGTGAGGCTGGGGCGTAAGAAATAGTCCGTATTGATCGGTCGCTTCTCCATGGGTAGCATAAATTTGACGGCAGGTTGTTCGGTTGGCGGGTTGCTTTCAAGGTCGGAAAGGATGTGTACAAATTTGGCAGGAGAGAAAAATGGGAATCTCGATCGAATAACTGGAAATTTGTCGGAGTGAAAAGCCTGCCTTTTATTATCGTATTATTGTTCCTTTTTTTTCATGGATGTGCTCCTGTCGCAGTAGATAAGCGCTTGGAGCGGACAGGGCTTTCCTTCCCGTGTGCCGCTGGAGACGTGACCACCGATGAAGCGGTTTTATGGCTCCGTGCCGAGAGGGAAAGTAGCCTCTCTGTCCACTACGGTAGAGAACCGGACCTCAGAATGTTCAGCGCCACCAGACCCATTAAAGTGACTGAGCAGACCGACTTTACAGCTAAGGTTATGATTAATGGGCTCGAACCGAAAACCACTTACTATTACCGCGGGGCTGTGGTGGGCAGAAAACCAGGACCTATCTGTAAATTCGTGACGGCGCCCCAGGCGGATGATCCGGCAGCTGTTCAGTTTGCTTTTAGTGGTGATACCAGGGAGAGTTATCAACCTTTCTCCATTATGGACTCCATTCGTGCGATGCGTCCGGATTTTTTTATCCATCTCGGTGATACTATCTACGCGGACCGAGGGGGTGTCGCATCCCAATTGCCAGACTTCTGGGCCAAGTATCGGGGCAATCGAAATGACCTCCCGACACAACGACTCTTTTCAGAGACTAGTCTCTACGTTACTTGGGACGACCACGAGGTGTCGGGCAACTACGATCCCGGTGATCCGTTGGCTCCCATCGGCCAAAGGGCCTTTTTTGACTACTGGCCGATCCGTCAAGATCCCAAGGACCCTGAACGGCTCTATCGTTCCTTCCGCTGGGGGAAGGCGGTGGAGCTATTTATCCTTGACACCCGTCAATACCGTGACATCAGCGCTGGGACGATTCTCGGTAGAGAACAGAAAAAGTGGTTTCTAAAAGCCCTTTCCTCATCCTCTGCCTGGTTTAAGTTTGTCGCTACCTCAGTCCCGATTTCTAGTCGTGGGATCGATAAATGGGGCGGCTATCCAGTAGATAGGGAAGAGGTTCTGAGTCATATCAGGAGGGAGCGCATCCGCGGCGTGATATTCCTAACTGCGGACGTTCATTTTGCCGCCGTGAGTAAAGTTCCAGGTGGATCGGGATTAAAGGAATTCATTGTCGGCCCCTTAGCGACCCAAGTAAACCCATGGATCAGGACTGCCAAGAGGTTTGAGTTTTTTTCCAACGATTCTTTTAGTTACGGATTGGTAAAAGTTCATGCTGGGGCCAATCCACCCTACACAGAGATTAGTATTCTAGACGAGAATAATAAACTTCTTCACAAAACGAGAATTGATATTCTGCAGTGAATGCCTCTCAAAATGGGCTTAATTTGGCAGAGCCGTGCCGCTCCTTACCCATTGATAATATTGGGGTTTTTACCCAGAAAGTGTAGCTTCACCTCTCCCCGTGCCAGCTTTTTGGCTGTCTCTTCGATTATTTTCCATGTACCCAGATGTTGCCAATATCCGTTAAACCTGTAGCCGTATAGAGGCTCCCCCCGAGTCAGCATCTTAGGATAGGTGATTTTGGTTATACCGAATTTGGAAACCGGTTGGTTAGTGTTGGGTGCCATGTATTCAAAAACTTTTGGCTCCAAGATTTGAACCCCGGTAAACATGAGTTTGGTGAGGGAATCTTCCTGCCTCTTTTCCTGAGCACTGTAGCCCAGAAACCTTTGAATTCTTGAATCAGGTAAGATCTCAATGGCCCCGTAATGGTCGGCGTCAGGATCCGGTCTGAGAACCAGTGTCCCTGTGGCCGTGCGTTTTCGATGTTCGTCAATCAGTGTTGCCAATGGGAGATCAATGATTACATCACAGTTGATAACGATAAAGGTGCCATCTGCCAAGAAGGGTTTGGCTTGCAAAAGCCCTCCCCCTGTATCAAGCAGTTCTCTCTCCTTGGAATAAGTGATTTCAAGTCCCAGCTCTTTTCCGTCTTTCAGATGAGTTTCGATCTGGTCCCCCAGATGGTGCAGGTTGATAATGACCTCGCGGATTCCGTAATGGCTAAGGAGGAGGAGGGGATATTCGATCATAGGCCGGCCGGCAACGGGGACAAGGGCCTTAGGGAGCTTCTCGGTCGTCGGACGGAGGCGCTGACCGTAGCCAGCGGCAAAGACCATCGCCTTCATAGTCGGTATCCTAAACGGAATTTCTCCGGTCGCTCGCTCCTCGGGGACGAGTTATCTGCCTGCAGCCGATGGGTGGAGCGCCCTCGGGGAACGCGCTCTCGGCTGCGGCCGATAGGCCTCTGCCTCGAGGGCCGCCGCCCCGTCCTCTCCAAGGGTGCTTACTTTTGCTGTCGGGGCCTGCAGGCGACCATCCTACTCCTACGTCTGCGGCCCTCTTCCTCGCCCCCTCGGAGCCGGTAGCTTTCTCTTTCTCCCAGGGGCCTTGCCGTCCCTGGAGCGGAAGATTGACTCCGAGTCGTTGGAACTCTCTGCGAAGCCGAGGATAAGCAGCATCGACTGTCTGAGCCCGTATTTGTTTTATGGGCGAGTTTCGATGCTGCCCGAGGCGAGCAGCTAAGAGTTCCCGACGAGAAGTCACTGGAGCGAAGGGATGGTGAGGCCCCATTCTCCCATTGCCTTCGGCGCGAGAGGCGGGTCCCCGAACGAAAGTCCCGCCGACGAGACATCCGGAGCGAAGGGGCAGGGAAGCCGTGTCAATTTTCACCGCATCTCCTCAAAGTGCGCGGCCAGGATGGGAATGAGTTTCTCCAAATAGGGAAGTCTCTCCAGGTTACGCCTAATACGTCTGAGTGTTGGGGGGATATATATTTTGTAGCCCGGCTTTCCTTTGACTGACTCGAGGTAATGGAAACGTCCCACGACCTTAAAATCTCTCTGTAGAGCTGAGAGGATATAGATTTCAAAAAATTCATCCTGGTTTACTCTTCCCTCTC
>JAPUHZ010000473.1 GCA_027297485.1 Deltaproteobacteria bacterium | reverse complement strand
TAGGGGATGGGAAGAGCCCGGCAGATGAGAAGGTCACCATCCGCGACCGTAACACCATGGAACAGATTCGGGTCCCGATCTCGGCCCTGGATGCCGTCATGGCCGAACTTATGGCTGGCAAATGGTCCAGTATGGCTAAGCAAGGGATTTACAAGACATGAACTGAGAGATCAGAATATGGTGTCCCGGCCATTGACGAAAATGCTCTTGATCTGCACCTTTTGAGCTTTGGTTAGTTGCAATTTTGCCGCCAGACGGTCCCTACCCAGCAAGCGCCCGTGGCCAAATCACCCGTGTGGTGGCGCGTGAGAATTGCCAAAATGTTTTTTCCTCTATAAGGTTCGGCCGGCTCTTGCATCCTCATATCCTTCTTCGTATCCGCGCTTTCGTCCCTCCTCATATCGCTCCCGGCGGCCACGCTCGAGACCCCGACTGTACCCATCCGAATATCCGTTATCGTAGGGGTCGCGCGAGGGGGGAGGGGCAGGTGGGGGTGGATAATAGACTGGCTGAGGAGGTGGAGGGGACGTTAGAACCCGATCCAGGATGATGCCCGTTGCAATGCCTCCCAGGACCCCAATAACAATCGCTCCACCGTCGTGGTGATGGCGATCTCGAATTACAACCGTCCTGTGGCGGTGATGTCCTCGTCCATACCGATGCCCCCAGTCCTTCGCAAATCCCGCCGAGGGAATGAGTAAGAATGCCAGCAAAACTGCCAGCGTAACCTTTAACATTGGATTGCTCTCCTTCCTATCTAATGTGGATGCAATACGCTTTTTCGTGTTGAGTTAGTCATCATGCCTAGAACCATGCTCATAATATCTATGACTATACCAATAGGGTTTGTAAGTGTGCCTTTTGTATCTGTTGTGATAATATCGAAGGCGGTAATGTCTATGGTGGCGTCTGACGTGACGGTATCTGAAGTGGTGGCGTCTAAAGTTTTGAAGCCTGTGATGGTGCGAGTAGTGGTAGGCAAGTTTTTCGCGGTCGTGCCTATGTCTCCAGCTGTTAGCAAAGCTCACAGAAGGAAACATGAATAGTGTCATTAAAATCGCTGACAGTGTTTTTTTCATCTGATTGTCCTCCCTTCGGACCTATTAGACGTTTGAGAGGTCCGAAGGTTTACAACCTATCGTGCCGAAAGCTTCAAAGGTTCCCTAGTACCTCTCCGTTCGCCGATGTGATCTTTTCTTCTTTTTTAGACGTTTACGGAATGCCTTTTTCTCTTCCGGTGAAAGTTTGTGACGTTCCTTAAACCTCTCACGCCATTGCTGACGCTCTTCTGGAGGGAGCTGACGAAACTCTTCAAAGCGCTCTTTTAACCTTTGACGCCGTTCGGGAGGAAGACGCCGCCAGTGCTCCCATTCTTGCTGCAGATGCTCTTGCTTTTCTGGAGGCAGATCCCGCCAGCGCTGATAGTTGCGTTGGATGGTCGCCTTTTCCTCTGGGCTCAAACGGCGCCATCGCTCTAAAGGCTCCTGCGCCCATGCCAAAAGAGGTAGAAGTAAGAGGAGATAGAAAGTGCACTGCTTGATTGTTTGCCTCACTCTTGCAGATCCTTTCTTCTCAACCGCAACATTATTCTCCAAATCCTCCCCTTGCCCGATCTCCCCTGTGTCCACTGCCTCTTGCTGGAGCCTCAGGCGGATCCGTTTCCGGATCCTGTCCCTTCCAGTGCCTCGAGGAGATCCATTGCCTCAAGAAATTCCATGGCTTTAAAGAAATCCAGCTTTTCTGCTATTGGCAGAACCTCCAGAAGTGCCTCCTCGGGCGAGAGATCCTGAGAGCGCCACATGTCTTTGGTAAAAGTTAAGGTCAGAGCCAATACCAGGACGAGGGCTGTCGCCAAGGCGGGGACTGGCCAAGGACGAAAGAAAGAAGGGAGAGCCTTCCACCAGGAAACTTTTTCCTCTGCTGCCCTCAGCTTCATGCGCATCTCTCTGGAGTAGCTCTCCCAAAAGGCTTGAGGAGGCTTATCCGGCTTTGCGGTGAAGGGAAGAAGCGTGCGCAGATCTTCCAGGAAATGGCGACACGAGGCACAGCTCTCTAAGTGCGTTTTCACCCTGAAGCGTTCCGTTTCCACACACTCCCCGTAATAGTAGAGAACCAGAGCCTGCTCGAAGTCTTTACAATCTGCTCGTAATGAATCATCGTGGTGAACCATTCGATTTCCTCCTAAATGAATTCGGCTAAACTTTGCCTTAAGGCCGCCACGGCGCGGTGGAGATGAACCTTAACTGTTCCCTCGGCGGCTTGCATGACCTTGGCCATCTCAAGGATCGAAAGTCCTTGGTGGTTTCTCAGGATAAAGGCGGTCCGCTGTTTCGGAGGTAGGGCCTCTAGAGCCACTCCTACTCTACGCGATATCTCCTTTGCCATTGCCTCTTGATCTGGGGAGGAGGCCGCGGCGGCCGTGTCGCTCCTCTCGGCGGCCTTCTCGGCTTTCTCATCAAGAGACTCCCAGGAAATCCGTCCTCTGCGGCGGCGGTAATCCAGGCAAAGGTTCACAAGGATGCGATAAAACCAGGTGTAAAAGCTTGCTTGCATGTCGAAGCCTTTCAGATGGGTAAAGGCACGCAAGAATGCCTCCTGGGAAAGGTCTTTGGCCTCCTCACGGTCACGGGTAAAGTCATATGCGATGCGGTAGGCCTTTTGTTTATAACGTTCAACGAGCACTTCAAATGCCTCACGCTCCCCTTTCTGGGCTAGGGCCACAAGCTTGTCATCCCCGAGCTTTGTTGGTTGGCTCGTGTCCATCAGAAATTTTGTTGCGCCTGTAAAGATAAATGGACAAGCCTGCCATAATCCGACAGGCAGGACGTTGGAATTAGGGCTAATTTTCTGGGAGCCCTTCTTTCAGATGGATTCATAGCTCATGTCGGACCCCATAGAGTTCGCGCCGATCTCGCTGAAACTCCTTCCAATCATCATGTAGTTCCATAGAAGCTCTATTTTTAGGGCCTCTATCGGCTTTCAATGCATTAGACGTCTTGGGGATTAAATGGTTTACCAGGCAAGACCCAGAAGTCATGGTTGACACTGAATACTTCCCTCTGCACCGCGAGAAATCTCTTTGTTTTCCATTAGATCGCTGATGAGTAGGTCGGGCATGAGAAATATAAATATATTTTACAATGTTTTCAGGCGATAACAACCGGCGTCATTTGAACAAGAATTAGCTTGACAACGAACGATGTTAAAATTAGACTTAAAGCTAAACATGAAATTGTTTGTCTTATAGACTCATGGCCCAAGGAAATCTTGAACAGCTAGAAGTTAATATTGATCATTTGCTCGAAAGGCATGAGAGGATAAAAAAGGAAAAAGAGCTGGCGGAGAAACGACTCGAACAAAAAGAGAGTGAGTCGCATCATTTGAAAGGTCAGATCCACCAGTATGAGCGTGAGCGGAGCGAGATTCGGGAGAAGCTAGAAAAGATCCTAGGACACTTCGAGCGTCTGGATCTTCCTTGACGGCAGGGAAGATTTTATGAAAAAGAATGTTGATGTAGAAATTCTGGGGCAGAAATTTACAGTCAGTAGCGACGCAGAGGAGAATTACATCCTCAAAGTGGCAGAGTATGTCGATGGGAAGATGCAAGAGGTTCTGAAGACAGCTCGGCCCGTTAACAAACCCAACGTAGCCATGTTAGCCGCGCTCAATATTGCGGATGAGTATCACCGGTTAAAAGACAAACATGAGGCAGTGTTGGACCGGTTAAATCATTTGTCAAAAAGGCTTTCAACCACTTTAACTGAGGAAGGCTAAATACAAAGGTGATCCTTTTCCCCTGCTGTGTTCGTGATCGACGGAGGCAACTTAGAACCAACGAAGAAAAAAAGGAAGCTGTCCCTTACCGTGGCGGTCAGGCCCCCAACTACGGGGAAGACTCAAGCGGTAATATGGCATCCACCTGGTTTCCAGGTTCAAGTTGACCCATTGACACGGCACAAAGCGGGGGAAACCAGAGTAAGAAAGTCGGAGTGGTAAGGATGAGGATTTGGGGAATCAGTTTTAAGGAAGGATCTGATTTATTGGTTTTCACATCTGTGGACTCAAGGAAGTACTGGCAAGCGACTATAAATGGCTCGGAGATTTGGACAAGAGTTTCTCCCAACGTCGGTCGTCATAGATGGCGGCGGACTCCGTATCCGAGGAGCGACGGTGGGGGTATCCACTCCTCGCTTATGTAGATCCGGTTTTTAGTAGTCACCTTCCCCTCCCCATTTTTGACCGTCTCTCTATCTACCATCCGTAGATTTACCTTCCGGGATTTGCATGAGAGAGAAGAAGCATAGACTACGGGCTAGAGCCCTTCTGCGACGGGAGTCTCTGTCGACATCTGAGATCTGTCTTTGGAACCACCGTATTCAAGAGAGGGTTCTCCATTTTCCCCCCTACCTCGTCTCGTGCTCGGTTGCGCTTTACAGCTCTAACGGGAATGAGGTTGCCACGAACGAGATTCGTGATCACGCTTTGAGGGTGCGGAAGAAACTGTTCTACCCTAAGTTGGGAAGGGGAGAAAATTTGGATCTGGTCCAAGTGGGATCTGCCGAGGAACTCAGGGCGGGGGGCTACGGTATTCTTGAACCGACAGGGGATAAGACCATCACGAGGCGGGATCAAGAGAGCTTGGTGGTATTTGTCCCTGGTCTCACTTTTGATCTTCAGGGGAACCGTTTGGGGAGGGGTAAGGGTTGGTATGACCGAGTGCTTGAGCTGATTGGAGAGGGGGCAGAGTTTGTGGCCTTAGCCTATGAATTTCAGATTGTGGAGGAGTTGCCGGTCGAAGGATGGGATCGAAAGGTCCATTACATCATCACTGAGAGGAGAATCATTGACTGCGGGGATATCCTATGCCGGTCAGGCCGGGTTTCCTAAGTCTATCAGTTGCAAAGGGGGTGTTTTAGTTGGAAGGCAATGTGTTAGTTGGAGTTGTAGGTTTGTTGGGCGGAGTTCTTTTGGCCCTGTCTATTGCGTGGTTGCGCAGGAAGCAGCGTCGCCTTCAGATGGAGCTAGCACAGAGTACGGCGGCCCGCATTGTCGAGGAGGCGAAAAAAGAGGCTAACGCAATCAAGAAAGATGCGGAGATACAAGGTAAGGATGGTATCTTGCGGGCCAAGGGGGATTTTGAGAGAGAAGTTCGGGAGACACGTAGGGAACTCCTGGTGTTAGAGAAAAGGCTCCTCAACAGAGAGGAGAGTCTTGATAAAAGGATCGAGATGGCGGAGAAACGGGAAGCGGAATTGGGAAGGGGAGAGGTCTCAGTCAAGGCAAGAGAAAAGACCGCTGAGGAAAAAGGTGCCGAGTGTGAACGCCTTGTAGAGGAGGCGAGACGGCAGTTGGAGTGGGTAGCAGGGATGACTCGAGAGGAGGCGAAGAAAAGTCTGCTTGACCAAATGGTGGAAGAGGCCAAACATGACTCAGCCAAACGCATACGGGTTATTGAAGAAGAAGCCAAAGAGGAGGCCACTCGGAAAGGACAGAAGATCGTTGCCTTGGCGATTGAGAGATTGGCAGGTGATTTTGTGGCTGAGCGCACGGTCACGGTTGTGCCTTTGCCCAACGATGATATGAAGGGGCGAATCATTGGTCGTGAGGGGCGCAATATCCGGGCCTTGGAGGCAGCGACTGGGATTGACCTCATCGTGGATGACACCCCGGAGTCCGTGATTATTTCTGGACATAACCCCATTCGGCGAGAGATCGCCCGGTTGTCGCTGGACAAGCTCATATCTGACGGGCGGATCCACCCCGGCAGAATTGAGGAAGTGGTGCGGAAGGCTGAGCAGGAAGTGGACGAGGCTATCAGGGAGGCAGGACAAAAGGCCATTTTCGACGTAGGGGTTCATGGGATTCACCCTGAGATCATCAAATTGCTTGGAAGACTCAAGTTTCGTTACAGCTATGCCCAGAATGTGCTCCTACATTCGATTGAGGCGGCTTTCATCTGTGGCATAATGGCTGCGGAGTTGGGTTTAAATGAGAAACAGGCCCGGCGTGCGGCCTTGCTCCACGATATCGGGAAGGCGGTGGATCATGAAGTTGAGGGGTCCCATGCCATCATCGGGGCAGAATTAGCTCGCAAGTATGGAGAGTCTCCCAAGATTGTGAATGCAATCGCAGCACACCACGAGGACGTGAAGGCAGAGACAGTCTTAGCCCCATTGGTCGACGCCGCAGACGCTTTGTCTGGGGCCCGTCCTGGAGCACGTCGTGAGATGATCGAGACCTATGTCAGGCGTCTGGAGGAGTTGGAGCGTATCACCAATTCCTTCAAGGGAGTGGAAAAGTCCTATGCTGTCCAGGCAGGGAGGGAGATCAGGATAATCGTTCAGAATGAAGTTGTCTCCGATGAGGAGGCTAGCCTCATGGCCCGAGAGATTGCCCGCAAGGTCGAGAGCGAAATGACCTATCCAGGGCAAATCAAGGTAACCGTTATTCGTGAGGTTCGAGCGGTGGATTATGCCCGTTAAAATAGTTTTGAGTTTTAAGTGTTAAGTTCTTAATCTAGGGATCGCAACTAAAAACTAAAAATTAAGAACTAACAACTTGTCAAGCGATGCGTATTTTAATTTTAGGAGATGTGGTGGGTCGGCCGGGGCGTAGGGCTATACGAGACTTGGTTCCACCTTTTGTAAAGCGTGAGGGGATTGATCTGGTGATCGCCAATGCGGAGAATGCTGCGGGGGGCATGGGGGTAGATGTCAAGAGCGCTGAGGAACTCTTCTCAGGGGGTGTCCATGTTCTCACGTCGGGAAATCACATCTGGAAAAAGAAAGAGATTTACCCCTACCTGGAGAAACATCCCTATCTTCTCCGGCCGGCGAACTATCCCAATGGGGCTCCGGGTTGGGGATGGAGTGAGTGGCAAAATGAGCAGGGCCTTCGGACACTCATCGTTAACTTGCAAGGAAGGGTTTTTATGCCCGGGAACATCGATGATCCCTTCCGGTGTGTTGACGCTATCTTACGGCAGCATGGCCGCTATTCTCCTGTAGTGGTTGTCGATATGCATGCGGAGGCGACCTCAGAGAAAAACGCTATGGGGTGGTTCCTGGATGGGAGGGTTTCCCTGGTTTATGGTACCCATACCCATATTCAGACCGCTGATGAGCGGATCCTTCCAGGGGGGACAGCCTACATCACAGATCTCGGGATGTGTGGTCCCATGGATTCGGTTATTGGGATCGAGAAAGAGACGATTATTGAAAGTTTCTTGACTCAGCTCCCGCACAAATTTGATGTCGCTGAAAAGAATGTAATTCTCCATGGGGTTGTCTTGGAGGTGGATGAGAGCACAGGTAAGGCTCGTGATATCCGTCGCCTCTGCATTCCCTGGAAGAGGTCGGATGAGTGAACGTAGATCCTCAAGAACAGTTGCGGATTATCAAACGGGGAGCCGTGGAGATCCTTCTCGAGGAAGAGCTTCTGAGAAAGCTGGAGCGAGGGAAGCCCCTGCGGATTAAGGTAGGATTTGACCCAACGGCACCGGACCTCCATTTAGGTCATACCGTTCTGATCCAAAAAATGAAACAGTTCCAGGATTTGGGCCACGAGGTCATTTTTTTGATTGGAGACTTTACCGGCATGATTGGTGATCCTTCCGGGAGATCAGAGACCCGTAAGCAGCTTACCCGTACGGAGGTCCTGAAAAATGCCGAAACCTACAAGGAGCAGATTTTTAAAGTCCTCGACCCAAAAAGAACAGCGATTGAGTTTAATAGTCGATGGATTGGGCAGATGGATGCTGTGGCCCTTATTGAATTAAGTGGGAAATATACGGTAGCCCGAATGTTGGAACGGGAAGACTTTAAGCTGCGTTGGCAGAGCCAGCAATCGATCAGCATCCATGAGTTCCTTTATCCTTTGATTCAGGGATATGACTCGGTGGTTCTCAAAGCGGATGTGGAATTGGGGGGAACAGACCAACGCTTTAATTTGCTCATCGGTAGAGAGCTCCAACGCGAGTACGGCCAGGAGCCCCAGGTAGTCTTAACCATGCCATTACTGGAAGGGACGGACGGCGTGAACAAAATGAGCAAGTCATTAAATAATTATATCGGGATTAATGAGGCGCCGGAGGACATCTTTGGCAAGATTATGTCCGTCTCAGATGAATTGATGTGGCGCTACTCAGAATTGTTGAGTGATAAAGACCTCGAAGAAACCAAAAAAGTCCGCGACCAGGTTGCTCGTGGGTCAGTCCACCCCATGGACTTCAAAAAGTCACTTGCCTACGAGATGGTATTACGCTTCCATGGTCGAGCAGATGCAGAGTCAGCGTGGAATTATTTTGAGACCCGGCATCAAAAAAAATCCGTCCCCAAAAACATCCGCAAACAATTTTCTTCTCCCGATCGGGTCGGGATTTGTCAGCTCCTGGTAGACCACCTTCAATTCGCACGGTCGAATAGGGAGGCTAGGAGACTGATCGATCAGGGTGCGGTCAAAATCGACGGTAAGGTCATCAAAGACATCAATTTTGAGTTTCAAGGAAAGGTCCATCGGGTGGTTGAGGTGGGAAAAACTCGCATTGCTCAGGCAGGGAGTGACCCCAAAACTGATTTAGGATCGTCTTTCTCTTGACAAGCAATAGGGAATCACATATAAGAAATAAGGCCATTTGTTGGCAGAGTCATTGGTCTTTGAAAACTAAATAGTAGCACCTACCCAATTTGGGTGGGACGGTTTAGGGTTTCCGTAAAGCCGATGAGGTACAGCTATCAAACCATTCAGTCAATCCTCCGCGTAAAGGCGGATTGAAAGTTTTAACTGGAGAGTTTGATCCTGGCTCAGAACGAACGCTGGCGGCGTGCCTAACACATGCAAGTCGAACGAGAAAGTCCCGCAAGGGATGAGTAAAGTGGCGCACGGGTGAGTAATACGTAGGTAACCTGCCTCTAAGACCGGGATAACCTGTCGAAAGACGGGCTAATACCAGATAAGATCACAGGAGCTTCAGCTCCAGGGATCAAAGGTGGCCTCTGCATGCAAGCTATCGCTTAGAGATGGGCCTGCGCACCATTAGCTAGTTGGTAAGGTAATGGCTTACCAAGGCAAAGATGGTTAGCTGGTCTGAGAGGATGATCAGCCACACTGGGACTGAGATACGGCCCAGACTCCTACGGGGGGCAGCAGTGGGGAATCTTGGGCAATGGGCGAAAGCCTGACCCAGCAACGCCGCGTGGGTGATGAAGGCCTTCGGGTCGTAAAGCCCTGTCGGAAGGAAAGAAACCTCCTAGGGCGAATAATCCTAGGAATTGACGGAGGCTTCGCGGGGAGCACCGGCTGACTCCGTGCCAGCAGCCGCGGTAATACGGAGGGTGCAAGCGTTGTTCGGAATTACTGGGCGTAAAGCGCGTGCAGGCGGCCTCTCAAGTCTGGTGTGAAAGCCCGGGGCTCAACCCCGG
>JAPUHZ010000472.1 GCA_027297485.1 Deltaproteobacteria bacterium | reverse complement strand
GAAACCACAAATGCATCATACCCCTTATTCCTGATTGTTTTTACCAGACTGCGCGCATTCTTTTCGCTCGCAAAGGCATTGACCTGCACTGACCACATGGCTGTACCAGATGGGGTTGTTGTCTCAGCTGTTGTTTTCGGCACTGGCCCCATGGTTTCTTTCTTTACGGGTATTTGGAAAAGCTGTGCCAGACCCTCGCTCCACGTAACATCCCAAGTTCTCGCGGCTTGATAGTTCTCCACGGACAGTGACACCGCACCGTTCCGCTCCAGTTTGGTGGTTTTTCCTTCGACATCAACAATGCTGGTCATACTTGCCAAAGGCACCCTTAACTCCATCATGTTAAAGCCTCCTTTGTACAAGTACACGGTGAAATAGTGGTCTCCTAACCGGTCTCTCTTGAACACCTCATTAAACTCTTTAATGTCTTCGGCCTTCTCTGATCCGGGACTAACGGAGTAGAGGTAATAAAGCTGACCTTTTCGCCAAGAAGTCTTGAGATTGGCAATAATACCGCCGAGCTGGCTTAATGTTTCAATAGGCCATGATTTAGCTTCTGATAAAGCCTCCAGGTCTTTTGGGCTTATAATATGGATCAGGCTGTCCCCCTCCAACACGGTGACTTCCCCGGTCCTCCTGTCAAGCCGGATAATTCTTCCCTGTTTGTCTTCCTTCATCTCGTACCGCTCCCCTTTGCAGCCAGCGGTTAGAGATATCAAAACAATAAATAATATGATGCTCAACGATGCCACGATGAATCCGTTACATCTAAGTAGGTCTGTGGTTGTCCTGCCATTCTATAAGAAAGATTCTCCCACCCCCTTTCGGGGCTGTCAAACATAAATATTTTGTCCGAGGACCAATCGATATGAGATCAAATGCGCCGGGAAATATCATGGATCTTTCCCTTGACCGGCCTGAGGGTGAAGGGCTTAACAAGGTAATCGCTGCATCCGGCTTCCAGACAACTACTCAGATCCGATTCCCTGAATAGGCGCCAGAGGATTGTCCCTTTCGACCACTCGTTATTTAGAGATCGGCTTTGAAATTGGAATAAGAGCTCGAATCTTCTCTTGGAGCACATTGAAGCTAAATGGCTTCACAATGTATTCATTACATCCAGCTTCAAAGCAGCTCTTTCGATCCGAGTGCCTAAAGAGGACCGAAACAGCTATGATTGGGATATCCTTGGTCACTGGGTTAGAACGAATCATACGGGTAGCCTCTCGACCATCCATTCCTGCCATCAGGATGTCCATGAGAATCAGGTCAGGTTTTTCTTCGATGGCTTTTTTCACACCCTCCACACCGCTGTTGGCCGATATGACTGAAACCCCCAGCGATTTAAGTTGGATAGTTAGGAGAAACTGTAAATCCTGATTATCTTCTACGAGAAGGACCTTCTTCATCACGACCTCACCCTGATTGCTTTCATTATACCTAAGAACCGGACCATTCTAAACATATCTGCATAAGGTCTCAAATATTGTTCCAACTTTGAATTCTCCTAAGTGTTCATTGTTCTTTCCGACAATCACATTTACCCTCTCGACTACGTCAGAAAAAAAGCTGGTCAAAAGCTACATATTTGATATACGGTTTCAGCCAAGAATTATAGTAGATTTCGAGCCGGCCGAAAGGCAGCGAAGTAACGCGAACCGAATCCATCATTTAAGAAACCTATACAACCCGACTCTACTCTGAGGGCGGTAATCGGAGGAAACGCTCTCCCTTGCTATAATATTCTAACGTTCCGAGTCTCTTGAACAAAGAGGGAGGGATTGTGCAGAAATAAGGGCTGTTGGCGGGGCTGATCCTTTTAGAGCTGCTTAGGAATACAATCATGGTAAATTAAAGCGTTCGTGCCGGTGGGCCTGTATGAGGGGAGAGAGAACATTTCTGAGCTCTGGGACACATGTGGAGTGGCAGCATAGCCGTCTGCAACTTGTCTATCTGATCTGTGTCATGATTCTCTTGTGGGGTTATCCTGGGTCTTCCGACGCTCAAGTCAGCCCTAGTGAGAGAGACATTGAGATTATCATGGATGCCTCAGGAAGCATGAGGGGAAAGGCGGGTGGAAGGACTAAAATCGAGGCTGCACGGGAAGCGCTGGCAGCTTTCTTAGAGGAAATTCCCGAGGGGACGTACGTTGCTTTTCGAGCCTATGGGCACGGGTCTCCGCGGCAAGATCGGAACTGCCAGGATACAGAGCTTCTTGTACCCCTCTCACCTGTAAACAAGTCCAAAATCATGAAAGAAGCGCGTGCCCTTAAGGCCAGAGGCTATACCCCCATTGCTTACTCTCTGCGAAAGGCTATGAAAGACTTCCGGGATAATAAGGCAGTGGGGAGTGCCATTGTCCTGATCAGACATGGAGAGGAGACGTGTGAGGGAGATCCATGCGCCATGGCGAAGGAGTTGGATTACTCTGGGTATGATCTGGTAGTCCACGCGGTGGGATTTGACGTCGATCCCAAGGCCAGAAAACAGTTGGAGTGTGTTGCCCATGCCACTGGGGGATCCTACCGAGAGGCGCGGGATGCTTCCCAGCTCACCGCTTCCTTAAAGTTGCTCGCCAGAGAGGAGATATTCAAACCTCGGGTGAATAAGATGAGAGCACCAGGAGCTTGGTTTCACGATGCCCCGCTTGTCGGAGAAGGGAAGTATAGAGAAGAGCTCGATGTGAGGGATGTCCACTTCTATAAGATCCAAGTCCGTCAGGGGCAGAAGGTACAGGTATCGGGAGCCATCAAAAAAACCAGGATGAATGTCCCTGAGGGTGCGAACAAGATCCCCTTTGCCGTGAGAATTTACAACGCTGACTTCAACGAGGTCACGGCGGTAACATTGTCTGTCAGTGGCAATCCCTCAGAGCCAAACCCCTTCCAGATAGTTTGGTATGCGCCACGCTCTGGGGAAGCCTATATCTCCATCAGCTCCAGTTATGACAATGAGCGCTGGGCCGATGAGCCCTGGGTATTTGGCACCAGACCAGCGCCCTCTCAGTATACCCTGACGGTCAAGCTTCCCGGCGAGAGAAGGGGTAGCTCCACTGCCCCATCAGGGTTGTCTGCAATGGGTAAACCCAGGTCGCTTAATGGCAGCTCAGGATATTCCAAGGCTCCCAGCCTTGAGCCCGGGATCTACCTTAGCAATGTCCTCATGGGTGAGACCAACTATTACAGGGTCCCCGTGAAGAAGGGGGAGAAGGTGGATATTGTTGCCGTTGTTAAAAAACCACGTCTACGAGCGCCGGCGGTGTACGATTTAAAGATCATTGATGAGGAGAAGGTTGAAGTGGCGAGGCCCGAAGAGCCTATGAGCTATATTGCGGGGACTCCCGCCGAACCTGGTGTCTTTCGGGCAAGGTGGTCTTCGGATTACGAGGGAGTGGTCTACATATCCTTCGGTGTCCGTGACGACAGGAACGTCCCTCAGGGAGCAAAAAAGCGATCCCACGAATACGCCCTCATCATCAATGTTTTGCCCTGAGAAAAATTCAAAAGAGGTGGTCTCCCCACAATACGATAACCATGTTGCAGCGTTCTAAAGCACACATTTTTCTACTCCATCCGTCGCAACATTGCACAATACCCAACCCTCTCAGCCGATAGCTTCTACGTGAAGCCTCCACGCCTTACGAAGGATCTCGGCCTGGTCGCCCCGGCTTCTACCAGCTCTACTTCATCTTGTGGAATTTCTAACACCTAGGTAAGCTCTCAATGGTGGCGCCACGATTGTTAGGACCATTCCGTTTTGCTGGGGTAGTCTTTCTCAAGAGCTGCGTGTTTTTTTTCCTTTTGACCTTTAGCACCGTTCTTTGCCTCCGCTGGGTGACTCCGCCTACGTCTTCTTTCATTCTCCAAAGCAGGGCTGCCGATTTTTTTGCCGGCGAGAACGGAGCAAAAGTTTTTCACCAATGGGTCGCGTGGCGGGATATCTCACCGAACGTGTCAATCGCAGTGGTCGCGGCGGAGGATCA
>JAPUHZ010000471.1 GCA_027297485.1 Deltaproteobacteria bacterium | reverse complement strand
ATCAGACTACTTCGCAATGGATACAGATAGCCCCTACATGCTGCTGGTCGCCCCTGTGCTTGAGAAACGCCGCACGGCGAAGGCTAAAGGACACCTTCCCCTATGGGGAATCGAATTGTTAAATGTCCCACGGTCCGACATCCCTGCGGTCACGCATATTGATTATTCGGCTCGCATCCAGACTGTCCACGAGGAAACGAATCCCCGATACTATAAGCTGCTCAAAGCTTTTGAAGCGAAAACCGGCTGTGGTGTTAGTGTCAACACCTCGTTTAACGTTCGGGGCGAACCTATCGTTTGTACTCCGGAAGATGCGTATCTCTGTTTCATGCGCACGGAGATGGACGTTTTGGTTTTGGAAAACTGTGTGCTGTACAAAGCTGACCAGAAACCTTTGGTAGGAGATACAAATTGGCGAAAAGAATTTGAGTTGGATTAATTCTTAGAGGCTAATGATGAAGAGTGACGTTAAGCAACTTCGAAGTTTTGGTTTGATGGTCGGCGGGATTTTTGCTGTCATAGGTCTCTGGCCTGTCTTGTTTCGCAACGACGATCCTCGACTGTGGGCATTGATTCTTACCAGCTTACTGGTGATCCCGGCTCTGGTGCAGCCTTTGAGCCTAGGGCCGGTCTACCGAGGGTGGATGGCGGTCGGGTATGTTTTAGGGTGGGTCAACACACGGGTGATCCTGGGGCTAATTTTTTATGGAATGTTTACTCCCATAGGGTTGCTCCGGCGCTTCTTAGGGGCCAAGGACTCGATGCATCGTATGTTTGAGCCGCAGGCCGACACCTATCGTGTCGTGCGGCACCCGCGGCCTAGTTCGCATATGAAGCGACAATTTTGACTTAAAGGAGACGCTATCATGGGCGAATTTATTATTGAACTCTGGGATTTTATGAAAGAGCGTAAAAAATTCTGGTTGCTGCCTATCATCATCACCCTGATGTTACTAGGCAGTCTGATCTTTCTGACTCAAGGATCCGCTGTCGCTCCGTTCATATACACGCTATTTTAAGTTTTCGCTTAATCCTGGAGTAACTTGCTCTTATCTCACTGCGCCAGGGGAGGATGTACGATTCCCCAGGTGAACAATCACAACCAAGCCCAAGCGTTTGAGAGAAAAAGGGGGCATCGGGGAGAGATAAAAGGCTTTACCGGCATAGATGATCCCTATGAGGAACCCCTTAATCCCGAGATTTGGTTGAAGACGACGGATTGTTCTCCAGAAGACAATGCGCGTAAAATCATTAAATGCTTAGTTGATCAAGGCTTCCTTAAATGATGAAAGCGATGCAAATCTTGCCTCCACATAAATTTTTTCCTTCGCGCTCAGTCATCGGCTATTAGCAAAAACCAAAAGAGTGAACTTAAAACCAGGGGGGACTTTTATGAAAGGCATTTCCACGTTTGGAACTCAGTCAAGAGAATTTGAGAGAAACGGAGGCGCGGGGGGCGGCAGGCGTCTCTTTGGGACAGGGCATGCCACCAATCCGGATCTCTTCTATCAGAACCTTAAGCTGCGTATCCATCGAAGGCTGATCGATACCATCGACCTTCCCAAGCTCTCCAGTCTGGAAGTGGAGATGGTCAAGGTGGAGATCCGCCGCATCCTGGAAGAGCTGGTCATGGCGGAATCCCTTCCGCTCAGCCGGGCCGACCGTGAGAAGCTGGTCACGGAGGTTCAACATGAGGTCTTTGGCCTAGGCCCCCTGGAGTCCCTGATGAAGGATTCTGAGATCACGGACATTTTGGTTAACACCCACGGCCTGGTCTATGTGGAACGATACGGAAAGCTGGAGAAGACCGATGTCCGTTTTCGCGATGATGCCCACCTGATGCAGATCATCGAGAGGATCGTCTCGCGAGTAGGGCGAAGGATCGATGAGGCCTCTCCCATGGTCGATGCCCGCCTTCCCGATGGCTCACGGGTCAATGTGATTATTCCTCCTCTTGCCCTGGACGGCCCGGTTCTTTCCATCCGTCGTTTTGGGGCCGAGCCACTGACCATGAAAGATCTTGTTCAGTTTAACTCAGTGCCGGAGCAGATTAGCGAGGTACTGGCGGCCTGCGTGAAATCGCGGCTAAACGTCCTGGTTTCCGGAGGGACGGGCGCCGGCAAGACGACCCTTCTCAACTGCATATCGAACTACATACCGGAGCAGGAGCGCATTGTGACGATTGAGGATTCTGCTGAGTTAAAGCTTCAGCAGGAGCATGTGGTTCGTCTGGAGACCCGTCCTCCCAACATTGAGGATAAGGGGATGGTGACCCAGAGGGACTTACTCCGCAATGCCTTGAGGATGAGGCCGGACCGGATCATTGTGGGCGAGGTGAGGGGAGGGGAGGCACTGGACATGATGCAGGCGATGAACACCGGTCATGACGGCTCAATCAGCACCATCCATGCCAACAGTGCCCGGGATGCCCTCTCCCGACTGGAGACCATGATGTTGATGTCGAGTGTGCATCTTCCCGAGAGGGCCTTAAGAGAGCAGATTGCCTCTGCGCTCAATATCGTTGTTCAATTATCCCGTTTGAGTGACGGCACCCGTAAGCTCACCGAGCTCTCGGAGGTGACGGGGATGGAGGGCAATGTGGTCACCATGCAGTTGATTTTCCGGTTTGAACAGAAGGGAGTTGAAAACGGGAGGGTGAAAGGGGAGTTTACAGCGACGGGTGTGAGGCCTATGTTTCTCGATCGACTGGAGAGGTATGGATTTAAGCTTCCCAACACTTATTTCTTGCCACTTTCCATTTCACTCAAGAAGAGGGCTCTGTGAGTTTATTCCTTGTTGTCTTTTTCTCTTTCCTGGCGGTCGCAACCCTGATCGTTATGGTTGTGCTATTGGTTATGGCCGTCCAGAGCTCCCCCAAGGCCCGTATTCGGGAAAGGCTGAAGGCTATCGGTCGCAGTCCTTATGCCTCAAGGGCGGAAATCCAAAGTCTTTTGAAGCGCCCGGTGTATAGCGAGATTCCTTGGTTGAATGACCTTCTTAATGAACTGAACTTTGTCCATGGCGTCACCATCCTTTTGGAAAGAGCCAATATGGATATAAAAGCGGGCTTTTTCCTTCTGTTTTCAGCGTTTTTCGCAGCGATCACCGTCTCTTTATTAACGCTCTTGAGTCAGGGCCCCTTTATCACCGTTGTTTTCGGCCTGATAGCCTTCGCAGGCCCCTATCTCTATGTTAGGTTTCTCGCTTGGAAGAGGTTGAGAAAGTTTCTGGAACAGATGCCCGATGGCTTGGATATGATCAGCCAGGGTTTGCAGGCAGGGTTAGGATTAACCCAATCGATGCATTTCGTTGCCAAGCAGATGCCTGACCCGATGGGAACCGAGTTTGCTGTTTTTATGGAGGAGATCAACCTGGGACTTCCTTTGGTAGATGCCCTAAAGGGTTTTGCGGATCGGGTTCCACTTGCGGAGGTCCGCCTTCTCTCCATTGCTATGCTGGTCCAGAGGGAAGTGGGAGGGAGCTTGGGGGAGCTGCTCAACAAACTCGGGGACGTGATCCGTGACCGTTTCAGGATTGAAAGACAGATTAAAACCCTAACTGCTCAGAATCGCATGAGTGTTTGGGTGGTCGGCTCTTTACCTCCGCTTTTGGCCTTTTTTATGTTTATGATGGACCCGGTTCTCATGACTGAGACGTGGCAGGACCCCGTGGGGCGGACGATGTATACTGCGGCTCTGATTTTGGAAGTTGTCGGAATTCTCGCATTCCGCAGACTCATTCGTATCCACATCTGAGGATTTCATGGAATTCCTTATAGCCATCGGGGTATTCGGTCTGGTCGCCGGTTTCTTCTACTTTGTTCTAGCTCCGAAAACTATGCTCCAAGACGAGCTTATCCAGAGACGACTTGATTCCATCGCTGCCGAACCGGTAAAAGAGACCACTGGTCGGGTACGCCTTCTCAGCACCGGGGAGGAGACCTTCTGGGAGCAAGTTGCGAAGTTTTTTCTGGGGGAGAAAGAATTGCCGGCCAAGTATACGGGAGTTCGCCAGCTCCTACATCAGGCCGGTTATCTAGGCGAGCGGGAAGTGCGGATTTTTTGGGGCGTGCGTATTTTTTTAACCGGAGCCTTCGGGGTAGGGGTAATGATTTTTGCAACTCTCTTTCAAAGTCCCGTAACCAATATGCTCCTATTGGTCGCGGCATTCGCTGGTTTGGGATATCTGCTGCCATATTTTTACGTCCGTCGTAGGGCTAAGTACCGGGTCCGAGAAATCCAAGAGACTCTTCCTGACACCCTGGACCTCCTCGTTATCTGCGTTGAAGCCGGCCTGGGCGTGGATGCCGCTATGGTGCGAGTTGCCAAGGAACAGATGGAGCAACGGTTGGTGATCGGTGAGGAATGGCAATTGATGACTCAAGAAATTCAGGCTGGAGTATTGCGTCGGGACGCCCTGTCTCGTATGGCTAATCGGATCGGTCTCGATGACTTGCGAAGCTTGGTGACCTTTCTGACCCAAACCGAGGAGTTGGGCGGAAGCATCGCCCGTTCGCTCAGGGTGTATGCTGCGACGATACGCGACAAGAGGAGCCAGCGGGCAGAAGAAGCAGCTAGGAAAGCAGTCATCAAGCTTATTTTTCCTCTGGTTCTTTTCATCCTGCCCGCGCTTTTTTTAGTGGTGATGGGCCCCCCGTTAATGAACATCATTAAGCTTTTTAGTAGTCAGTAAGGTAATGCCGGTTATTAACCTTACCAAGAATACGTGGTTGGCAACCAAAGTCAGGAAGGCGGACAACTTTCTAACTCGACTTATTGGATTGCTGAAAAGGAAAAAGCTGGGGCCTGAAGAGGCCCTTTGGTTGGTTCCCAGCAAGGGTATTCATACTATTGGGATGAAGTTCCCGATCGATGTGATATTTTTGGATAAGGCGTGTAAGGTGATGGATACGATTCCTGCCCTGGCCCCCTTTCGGGCCACCAGGATACACCTGACATCGCATAGTGTCTTGGAGCTGCCGAAAGGAGTGATCCATAAGTCGCATACTGAGATAGGGGATCAGTTGGACGTATCATTGGTAGAATCTTCAAGTATAGATGACCTAAAGGAAACACAGCTTAGTCAAATTGGATAGATAATGCTTTCTTTCAGGTTTGGATTCATGCACTAACCGTGGGGAACGTAAGCCGTGTCCAGTTTTAAAAGTGCAAAATCTCAGAGCGGACAAGCCACTGTTGAATTCGCCCTGACCGCCCTTATCTTTTTTACGGTTTTTCTTGCCATTGTAGAGTTCTCTCACCTTTTTTATACCAAGCTGACCTTGCAATATGCGTTACGCGAGGCCGGAAGATATGCGGTAACAGGACGGACCGAAGATGGCATCAATAGGGATCAAGCTATCCTCGATGTCTTTTGCAAAAACCTTATCGGCACAGGGCTCTCCTGCCCGACGGCGCTTCCCGACGAGAGGTTTGGAGTGACTTGTATACCTGCAGCTTGCACTGAGCCTGCGGGTGGGGCAGGTCAGACGGTAATCGTGAAAGCGACATTTAATGGAGATTTTGCCAAACCTCTCTTTACCGGTCTTTTTAGTTTTCTCCCAGGTTTTTCAGACGGGAAAGTCTCTTTTGAAGCGAGCACAACCTGGAA
>JAPUHZ010000470.1 GCA_027297485.1 Deltaproteobacteria bacterium | reverse complement strand
ATCGAACACGGGGTTTGAATCCCCGTGTTCGACCAAAGGGGAGAGCTGCCGCTTCTCCCCTTTGGAAACCCCATCGGCTTTGTGCCCGCCTCAAGAGGCGGGGTTTACATTGAATCAAACAAAAAAAGAGAGGGGAAAATGGCCAGAGGATCGTTTCGGATAAAAGTCGCGGGCGCTCAGCAGCAGGATGTGGGCAAAGGGATTCTCCGCATCGGTCTCAAACAGATCCGCTCTCTGGGGCTCGAACGGGGAGACGTTATCGAGATTAAGGGAAAGAGGGTCACTGCAGCGATCGCAGTCCCCGCTTATTCCGAAGATGAGGGGATTGACGTAGTGCGCATGGATGGATTTATCCGGGGAAACGCCAAGGTCGGGATCGGCGAATATGTCGAGCTCAAAAAGACGGACTGGAAAGAGGCAAAAAAGGTAAGCCTCGCCCCAGCAAAGGAAGGCCTTAGAATCACCGGGTCCGGAGAGGGACTGAAGCCCACGCTGCTCTACCGGCCCTTGGTCCAGGGGGATCTCATATCCACCACCGCTTTTAACCGACCGAGACAGTCTTTCCCTACGGACCTCTATTCAGACGACTTCTTCCGTGGCTTCTTTGAATCGCCCGCCTACGGACTCATGGAGATCCGTCTGGTGGTAACCTCCACCATCCCCAAAGGGATCGTGCGTGTCTCTGAAGAAACCCAGATGGAGCTCATGCCAGAGTACCGCGAGGCCAAGGAGCGGGAGATCCTGGAGGTGACCTATGATGACCTCGGCGGAATAAAACCAGTAGTAGAGAAAGTGCGGGAGATAATCGAGCTACCCTTGAAACACCCGGAGCTGTTTGATCGCTTGGGAATCGATCCGCCAAAAGGCGTGCTGCTCCACGGCCCTCCGGGGACCGGCAAGACCCTTCTCGCCAAGGCTGTGGCCCACGAATCCGAGGCCTATTTCACCGTCATCAATGGCCCGGAGATCATGGGCAAATTCTATGGCGAGTCAGAAGAGAGGCTGAGACAGGTGTTTACTGAGGCGGAGAAAAATGCCCCGGCAATCATTTTCATCGACGAGCTGGATTCCATTGCTCCCAAGCGGGGCGAGGTGACCGGTGAAACGGAACGTCGGATTGTCGCGCAGCTGCTTACTCTCATGGACGGGCTCAAGGCAAGGCGCAATGTGATCGTGATTGGGGCAACAAACCGCGTCGAGGCCATTGACCCAGCGCTGCGCAGGCCAGGCCGCTTTGATCGGGAGATCGAGATCCGCATCCCGGATGAACCGGGAAGACGGGAGATCCTTCAGATCCATACCCGGGGCATGCCGTTGGGGAAGGATGTCGAAATGAAAAAGATCTCCGAGGTCACCCACGGCTACACGGGCTCCGATATCGCCGCCCTCGCGAAGGAGGCGGCGCTTGCGGCGCTCAGGAGGGTTATGCCCATTTTGAACCTGGAGGAAAAAACCGTCCCGGCAGAGATCCTGGAAAAGCTCACGGTCAATCGGGACGACTTCGAGCAAGGGCTTAAGGAGGTTCAGCCCTCCGCCCTAAGGGAGATCATTGTCGAGATCCCCAATGTCCGTTGGGAGGAGGTGGGCGGGCTCAAGGAGGTCAAGCAGCTTCTCCACGAGATGGTTGAACTCCCACTCAAACGCCCAGAGTCTTTCAGCCGCATAGGGATCAGATCTCCCAAAGGGGTTCTACTTTACGGGCCCCCAGGAACGGGAAAGACGATGATTGCCAAGGCGGTAGCGACTGAGGCGGGTGCCAATTTCCTCACGGCCAAAGGGAGCGCCCTACTGTCAAAATGGTACGGCGAGTCGGAGAAAAAAATTGCCGAATTTTTCCACCGGGCAAGGCAAGTGACTCCGGCGATTCTCTTCTTTGACGAGTTAGACTCCCTTGCCCCTGTCCGCGGAGGCTCCCTGGGGGAGCCTCAGGTGACAGAGAGGGTAGTCAACCAGCTACTGGGTGAGATGGACGGTATGGAGGAGTTAAAGGGAGTAGTGGTCTTGGGCGCGACTAACCGCCCGGATATGATTGATCCGGCCCTCCTTCGTCCTGGAAGATTTGATGAGATCGTGTATGTCCCGGTCCCAGACCCTAATGCCAGATTAGAGATTTTCCGCTCCCACACCAAGAGGATGGCCTTGGACCGAGATGTGAATCTGGAAAAGCTTGCGGAGATTACAGATCGACTTACCGGCGCGGACATTGCCGGTGTTTGTATGAAAGCCGGGCTCTATGCCCTCCGGGAGAACCCCGAGGCGAGAATGGTCAACATGGAGCATTTCTTCCGCGCCGTGAAAGAGGCGATCCCCTCCGTGACTGAGGAAATGGAGAGAGAGTATGAAAAGATGGCACGCAAGGTCAAGCAGGAGTCCGTACGAATTGGGTTCAGAAGGGGAGAGTGACCTCTCTTTTCTATAATGGGTCTTCTCCTTATCGAGTGGGTAAAAAATCGGGGTTGATCGCGCGAAAGTGGCTCTGGACAGGGGTTTGCCAGGCTTTTAGGGGTAGAAAAACTTAGCATAACTTGGAGTTGGGAACAGATCGACCTTCTGGCACCACATACGGTTTCTGGGCCTTCGCCCTAGGCTTGTAGGACGCTACGTACCTGTGTTCGAGCAAACTCACCAGGGTACATGCAGGGATCTGAAACACCTAAAAATCACCCACTCACTTTGGAGAAGAGCCTCTATAATTATAGTTAGAGCACGCTGAGTTGAAATTTCAGTAAATCTGGCTATAATTTGGCCAGAATGCGGTTCGCGGTTGTTCTGGCTCCGGAAGCCGTCGAAGATTTCCGGAAATTGAAGGCCCATCTTCGATCGGCGGTCCGGGATGCTCTTGAAACGCATCTTCGTCACGAACCGATGAAAACTAGCCGGAGTCGAATCAAGCGGTTGCGCGGCCTAGCTCGGCCCCAATATCGGCTCCGCGTTGGTGACGTGCGGGTATTCTATGACGTATCAGCCGAGACTGTTGAGGTCTTGGCTATTGTTCCCAAATCGGAGGCTGCATTATGGCTGGAGCAGTTCGGAAGTCCCGAATAAAAAAGGTTCCCTTGTCCGAGGTCAAAGATGATCTTTCACGCTTTCTCCGGGACGCGGAGAGGCAGGAGATTGTTATTACTCGTCATGGAAAGCCTGCTGGTGTCCTGATCGGGTTCGAGTCCGAGGACGACTGGTTTGATTACAGGCTTGAGAACGACCCCCGTTTCCTAGAGCGCGTCGAACAGGCGCGAAAAAGCTTGCGTGCCGGTCGGGGCACCCGCCTAGAAGATGTACCGGACTAATAGTTTTCTCTAACCAGGCCTTGGAGACGGACGCTTTTCGCACATCGCTCAACGCCCCGTTGTTATGCACGATAAAATGCCTCTTCTACTATCCAATCTTAAGTTGAAGGCAATTGTGGCCGGGTTAGTCGCCTCAGTTGGCTCAAAATATTTGCTTGCTATCCCATCTTACATCTTTATGGGTTATCTGGTTGGCACTCTTGGTAATATGGGTATTGTTGTATCTGTGGCTCTTATATCGGGGTTCAATGCCCTGGTCGGTGGTATCGTAGCTGCACTACTTTCTAGAGGACACGAAATTGCCAACAGTATAGTGACTGGAATATTGAGTATTACTTTGACTAGTTTCACTTTTTGGACTGCGATCCTAAAAATACCAACGGATTTTGAGAAATTAAATTGGTCAACGTTAGGTACACTAGGGCTATATCCACTAGCGCCTGTTTTCCTGAGTACTATTGCATTCAGCTTAGCTGCTGGCGCTCTTATCCAAAGAATTCGAATTAAAAAGGTGTACCCCAGTCATGCATAACAAATCTATCCAATGGATCAAAACTAGGTGCCTCGCGGCGCTCCATTTTGACCATTGATTTTCATTGTTAGTGGCGATACAAAAATGATCCCTTCTATTGCTCAAAGCATCGTCTTCTTATTCGGTATCACCATTTGTTTGCTTTCTTTATGGGGAATCTTCTGCCCGAATAGGCTGATTAAGCTAGTTAAGGGCGCCATGCACGAAGGCTGGGGTATGTATATTGCCGTCCTAGCTAGAGTACTTTTGGGATTGTCATTGATATTAGCGGCTCCCGATTCTAAGTTTCCGATGACCTTTGAAATACTAGGCTGGTTAACTCTAGTTGCAGCGGTCGTTCTCCTGTTCGTAGGCCGAGATCGAATAAGCGCACTTATTGCTTGGTTTGAGCGTTGCTCTAGTTCATTGATCCGTTTGTGGATGCTATTCGGTGTGGTTTTTGGAGGCTTTCTTATCTACGGCATATCTTGGGCCGCCACTTAACAAGTCGCCGAGCGTCCG
>JAPUHZ010000047.1 GCA_027297485.1 Deltaproteobacteria bacterium | reverse complement strand
TTTTCACTTTTTTTCCCACGGCCTCTCGATCGGGAGGTCCAACCGGTCTCCCCATTCCCGCCACGAACCTAGGTAATTACGTACTTTCGGGTAGTCGAGGAGTCTCAGTGCCAGATAGGAATGGGCGCCGCGGTAACCTCCCTGGCAGTAGGTGATAATCTGTTTGTCGGGTGTCACCCCTACGTTGCGGTACATTTGTCGAAGCTCACCGGTAGCTTTAAATCTTCCTGTAGGGTCTAGATTGTGAATCCATTCCAGATGCACGGCCCCAGGGATTGCTCCACCTCGGGCCGCCCGAATGTTTCGCCCCATGTACTCATCGTCGCTACGGGTGTCTACGATGCAGGTCGATTTTTGATCCAGGGACTTGAGAACATCTTCGCCCGTGGCCAGGACTTCCCGCTGCTCGGCTCTTCTCAGTTGGCTTGGCTTGGGAGAGACAGCCTGAGTCGTGATCTGGTATCCGGCTTGACTCCAGGCCTGGATGCCGCCGTCGAGGACATGAACATTTTGGTGACCGAAGTATTCTAAAAACCAAAGTCCTCGTGCGGCCCGCATGCCTGAAGTTTCCTCGTAGAAGACGACCTCTTGTTGGAGGTCGACGCCGCGCATTTCCAGGAGATGGCAGATCATTGACATAAAGGCCCTGAGCGGGGCAGGGCTAGTGTCGATGAGGCTTAGGCCGAAGAGATCGAAATGGACAGATCCGGGGATATGACCCTGAGCAAACTGTTCTGCTGGCCGGGTGTCGATAAGGCATAGGCCGGGGCTCCCCAATTTTTTTTTCAAGTCCTCCGGGGTTGTGAGCAGCTCCAGATGGGTGTATTTTGCCTCATCCACAGGCATTCGTATAGCACTACTTTAATCTTGTCTCAAACCATGCAGATCCTTGCACTTTCCATGCGCCATACCCGATGGATAATTCTTTGCTTGCTAACCGTTTTTTTCCTCGCCTCATCTTTCACCTATCAAGTTGCCTTACCCGGGAGAAATATCTCTTTTCCCCGAGACCATTTTTCCCATCCGGATTTTAAGACTGAATGGTGGTACTACACCGGCCATCTGGAGACAGAAGGGGGGAAGAAGTACGGCTATCAAGTGACCTTTTTCCGCTTTGGCTTGCGCGACCGGCAGGAGAAAGCCAAGCCTCATCTTTTTACCGAACTCTACATGGCCCATTTTGCCATTTCAGACAAGAAACAGAAAAAGTTTCTCTTTCGAGAGAGGACCAATCGTGGATACGGGGATAGGGCAGGTGCCTCGGTCCATCGTTATCTGGTTTGGAATGAGGACTGGAAAGTTGAAGGGAGAGGGGAGGTCCATGCGATTCAGGTAAGAGATCGGGATACAATTTTAAGATTGCATTTGACTCCGCTCAAGCCGCCGGTTCTGCACGGGGAAAAAGGACTCAGCCAGAAAGGAAAGGGGAGAGGAAGGGCCTCCTACTATTATTCGTTCACTCGCCTCAAAACTGAAGGCGAATTAGCGATTGCTGGAAAAAAGGAAAAAGTTCGTGGCTTGAGCTGGATGGACCATGAGTTTAGCACAAACCAGTTAAGAGAGGATCAAGTAGGCTGGGACTGGTTCAGTATTCAGCTTGAGAATAAAACAGAAATCATGCTCTACCTGATCAGGCAAAAAGATGGCTCACCTGATTCCTACTCCAGCGGCACCCTGGTTTACGAGAACGGCACTACTCGACATCTCACCATCAATGACTTCCGCGTAGAAGTCCTAGAGAAATGGAAGAGTCCCAAAAGCGGAGGCAACTATCCCATGAGATGGAAGGTTACGATCCCGGCTGAAGAAGTGGTCCTAGAGATCATTCCTTTCTTTCCCGGGCAGGAGCTAGACACGCGAAAAAGCACACGGGTCACTTACTGGGAAGGGGCCGTTCGAGTGCGCGGGAGCTATCGAAAAAAGCCGATTCAGGGATTGGGTTATGTGGAGATGACCGGCTATGTGGGAAGGCTGAAGATATAAGAGGCTTGATGAGTAGAACAGATTAAAGTACGTTTATCTGTACATATGGATAGATTCCTTACCGCTACCGAGGCCCGGTATCAGTTCTTAAAGCTCCTCGCAGAGGTGCAGGTAAGGAGAGCGGGCAATCATCACTCATCGGGGCAAGCCGACCGCTACCATTATTATTATCATACCCCGCGGCTTGCCGCGGGCACAGAGCCGATGGGGTTTCCAAAGGGGAGAAGCGGCAGCTCTCCCCCTTTGGTCGACCGCGGGGTCCAAACCCCGTGGTCGATATAACTTGATTTTGAGCGGTTGCAGCTTTTAACTGAGCTCGGACGTCTATAGCAAGACCCACAGTCTTTAACTCGCATCCGTGCCGCGCACGATGAGGTTAAGGCTGGCCGTGTGTTTCGCGTCAAGGGCGCTCCCACGGCGAAACGGCTGATCGCCTTAGCCCGCAAGAAGAGGCTCGTTAAACGCCGCAGTCGCTGAGCCTAGATTTACTCTTTCCTTTTTGCTCCGTGTAGTCGAGTTGGAAAGGTCGGCTTCAAGTGCCGAGTTAGAGCTACTTGACTAAACCCTGGCCAGCATTCTTGCAGACCCTTTCCTGTCCGAGCGTTTCCCAACGTTTTATGATCCAGGTCTTCCGACCTTTTTTGTTCAGGCTGGGCCGTTCCTCATCGAATTCGCGGTGAATGAAACTACGGAAGGCGTCACTTTTGTCAGCTTGTTTTATCGCAGATAGTTAAGTTTTTTAAGGTATTGTAAGCTTAGGCACGGATTATGGTAAAGCCGTGGAGCTGTTGACTGTGAAAGGAGAATGTGTTCAAATGGATTTGAATTATTGCTTCATATCTTGGGGGAAATTCTATGGCACGTGTTACTATTGAAGATTGTCTTGAGAAAGTTCCCGACCGCTTTGCGTTAGTTATGCTCGCTTCCAAGAGGGCAAAGCAGCTTTTCAAAGGAGCCAAGCCTCTGATCGATTCGGATAATCGAGAAGTAGTTGTGGCTCTCAGAGAGATTGCCGCTGGTCTGATAAGGCAGGCCCCCAAGGAGGTCGAAACTAAGTAGCCATTTCGTGCCCCCGTTTTTTTCCCTTCAACTCTCGTGAGTTCCCGGGCCATTTTTCCTCCCTTTGCTTGAAAGAAGGTCCAAAAAAGGGTAGATTTTTGCCTAGTTAAGCTGCGCATGAGCGAAGACCAGCCCATGGTTAAAGAGAAGAAAAATCTCCCAGACGAGACCCCTGGTAATGAGATTGATCTTTCTCAAGAGATCGATCTCGTTGCGGACGAAGAGGGCAACTCTTCCGGAAAGGCCCTAGTTCCGTTCGATTCCCTGCAACGGTATCTGCTGGAGATCCGTCGTTACCCGCTCTTGAGTAGAGAAGAAGAGCACGATTTGGCGGTGGAATATAAAGAGTTTGGTAACATCGAGGCGGCCTATAAGCTTGTGACTTCCAACCTTCGGCTGGTAGTGATGATTGCCAGGGAGTACCGGAAAGCCCTTAGGGACCTCTTGGATCTGATTCAAGAGGGAAACATTGGTCTCATGGAGGCAGTGAAAAAATTCGATCCCTACCGTGGGGTTCGTTTTCCCTCATATGCCGTTTGGTGGGTTCGCGCGTATATCATCCGCTATATTATGAACGATTGGCGCATGGTCAAGATCGGAACTACCCAGGCCCAACGGAAGCTTTTTTTTAATTTGCAGAAAGAGAAAAACAAGTTGGAGGCGGAGGGATTTGCCCCCGGCCCGAAGCTTTTGGCGCAGCGTTTGAATGTGAAGGAGGGGGAGGTCGTGGAGATGGAGCAGCGTCTTTTCCAGCGCGATCTTTCCACGGATGTCCCAGTCGGCGGTGATGGAGAGGCGACACTGCTCCATTTCTTGCCCGATAATAAGCAGACTCCGGAGGAGCGGCTTGCAGAGACCGAGTATCGTCAGGTCTTAAGTGAAAAGATGGAGCAGTTTGCTAGCAGGCTTAAGGATAAGGAGTTGGTCATTTTTCGTAAGCGTCTCTTAAATGAAGAGCCGCTTACCTTGAGAGAGATTGGCGAGAACTACGGTATCAGTCGTGAGCGGGTGCGGCAGATTGAGGAAAGGGTTAAGAAAAAACTCAAGGCCTACCTCACTAAAGAGTTTAAGGACGTTAAGGATATCGTGGTTGGGGCCGAATAGGATTGGTTCACCATCAGGCCCCCTTTCTTTTTTCCCTGGATCAACCGCAGGTGAGAATGGTTTTTTCCTAGATCCCCGGCAATGGCTTCATTTGGACCCCTTCAGGGGATCTCACTGGAAAGAGAGCTGTCTTGCGTTTTGAAAAAGAAATAGAGATTCTTCAACCTAAAGAAAAGGTGTGGCAGTTTCTTTGGGATATCGACCGCTTCATTACCTGTGTTCCTGGATGCAAGGAGGCCAAGACGGTGGAGGCGGGGAAACACTACACAGCCGTAATGGTGGAAAAGGTAGGCCCTTTCCGAGTGCAATTCCCCATGCGGATCGAGGTCATTCAGAGTGAGGAGATGTCCTATATCAAAGTCCGAGCCTCCGGGAGCGATTCTAGGATGGCAAGCCGTATGAAGGTGGAACTGGAGGTCCGTTTGAGAGAGGCTGGAGAGGGGACCCTTTTCTCTTTCGTGGCATTAGTGGACATCCTGGGAAAGTTGGCCGTCTTAGGGCATAGTATTATTAAGCGTAAGGCGGATCAGACGATGGAAGAGTTTGCCCAGGCAGTAAAAAAGCGGTTGGAAGAAGATTCGTAAGATGCTGCGACGATTCCGCATAGAGGAGCCGGAGAGCGTAAAAGAGGCATCCGATCTTCTCGGCCGGTACGGCGAATCTGCCAAGGTCTATGCCGGCGGAACCGAAATGCTCTTGGCCATGAAGGAAGGGCTGATCCAGTTTGAGCGCCTCATCAACATTAAGAAGATCCGGGATCTGGAGCTGGTAAAACCGGAGGATCATGCGGTCCATGTCGGCGCACTGGCAACGCACCGCAAGCTGGGTTCTTCCCCACTCCTCCAGGAGCGCCTCCCGGCTTTAGTCCACATGGAGCAGAACGTCGCCAATATCAGGGTGCGGGAGGTAGGCACGCTCGGGGGAAATCTTTGCTTTGCCGAGCCCCATGCCGACCCGGGCACATTACTCTTGGCTTTGGGGGCGACACTGATTGCCGAGAAGGGATCATCCAGGCGGGAAATCCCAGTGGAACGGTTTTTTGTAGATGCCTATGAAACCTGCTTGGAGCCGGATGAGCTGCTTACCGAGATTCAGGTACCCCTTCCGCCTGAGCGTTCCGGCGTGACTTACATCAAGTTCGGCTATCTGGAGCGGCCCAGTGTGGGAGTGGCACTTCTACTGGCTTTAGATGGAGAGAGGAAGTCTATCACGGATGTGCGGATAGCTGTGGGTTGTGCAGGGCCTGTGCCCAAGCGGATGGAAGAGGCGGAGAGCCTTCTTAAAGACAGGGGCCTCGATGAGGCACCTCATTATGTCGCCACTGCCGGAGAGATCGCCGGCCATGCCTCCCAAGCTATCAGCGATCTTCACGGCTCTCAGGATTACAAGGAACACATCGTTCAGGTCCTGTTGAAGAGGGCGTTTCAGCATGCCTATAGGCAGTGTCTACCCGAAGAGAAGGGACACGGAGAGCTTCATGTCTAACGTGATGTTGAAACGGAGCGAGCGGCAAATCATTCCTATCTCCTTGACAGTTAATGGAAGTCTGCATGAGATTGAGGTGGAGCCCCATGAGCTTTTGTTGGACGTTATCCGCGATCGCCTAGGGTTAAAAGGGGCCAAGAGGTCCTGTGATGTTCAGGTATGCGGGACGTGCACGCTGCTCTTGGACGGCCGGCCGGTTAGCTCCTGCACTCTGCTTGCCTTTGAGGCGGGGGGTCGGGAGGTCCTGACCATCGAGGGACTCGCCCAGAACGGCAGACTTCATCCTCTGCAGGAGACATTCATCGAGAAGGGCGGCTTGCAATGCGGTTTTTGTACCCCAGGAATGATCCTGACAGCTCGGGCACTTTTGGATGAGAATCCTGACCCCACCGAGGAGGAGATCACCCAATTTATGCACGGAAATATCTGTCGCTGCACAGGCTACAAAAAAATTATCGAGTCGATCATGGCGGCAGCGAAGGTAATGAAAGGCAAAGGTTAAAAGTAAAAAGTTAAAATAAGTTTTTACCTTTCTTCTTCCATCCCATACTCTTTCCACCCGGCCGCAACCAAATCGAGATGCTCTTCCGGAGGTAAGGAGATCGCCGGGTACTCGTGCTTTTTGGTGGCATCGATGGCGACACGGGAGCCGACATCACGGCTCGGATCGTGCTGGGGGACAGAGGGAGAGGCCTGAGATGGATCCAGGCCCACAGCCTGCACATCCTTTTCTATGTAGATATCCCTATCCGGCCTCACCCTCCAACTTAAGGCCCAGTCCAGAGTAAAGTCGTCCCAGATATTTATGTCGTCGTCCACAACTACAGTAAATTTCCCGAAGCCGGTTCTTAACGACCAGATCCCGTACATGACCTGCCTCACCTGACCTTCAAATTGTTTATTCATCGATACCACGACATAGGCGCCGCTTCCGCCGGCCTCTTTGAGCCTCACATCTTTGATAGGGAGATTCAAAGTATGCTTGAGATGCTTATAAAGCGGCCATTCGCGCCCCACACCACGAATACAGCTTGACTCCGAAGGGGGCCGCTGACTGATGAAGGCTTGATAGATGGGGTTGTTGCGGAAGGTCATGCACTTAATTAGGAAGATAGGCTGTTGCCCCGCGGGACCCATATACCCGGTATATTCTCCGAAAGGCCCTTCCATCTCCCGCACGTTGGGGGGGATCTCTCCTTCCAGGACAATTTCTGCAGTCGCGGGCACTTCCAACGGGACCGTCTCGCAAGGGATCATCTCCACCGGCTCGCCGCGCAGCCCTCCAGCCACAGCAAATTCATCCAAGGTGTCAGAAATTTTGGAGACCGAGACGTAACCGATAACCGGATCTGTGCCGATAACCACGGCCACAGGTGTGGGTTTGTTCTGCTCCTCGTTTTTCCTTACATGCCACGCTGCATCTTGACGCTTTCCGATGAGAAAGCCGGTCTTGTTAGGTCCCTTCACCTCCATTCGGTAAGTTCCCACGTTGCGCACGCCCGTTTCCGGATCTTTGGTGATCACATAAGGCGAGGTGAAAAACGGTCCGGGGTCCTCCCCCACGGTCCAAACCGGTACGGGCAGTTTGAGAATGTCCACATTTCCGCCGATCAAGATGTTTTCCTTACAGGGTCCATCCTTGACGATCCGCGGGGGAATGGGCTTCTCTAAGGCCCGATCCCATTTTCGATTGATCCCCTCTACCGAATCCGTTTCCAGGCCGATCGCATAGATCTCCCGGGAGGCACCTAAAACCCCGGCTACCACCGGAATGCTAAAGCCCTTCACATTATCAAACATTACGGCGGGCCTCTGGTCGCTGGGTATCTTGTAAAAGAGCTGTCGACAAACAGCGGCAATTTCCCAATCCTTATCAACCTCTTTTTTAACCCGCTTGAGTTTCCCTTTTTCTTCAAGGGCCGCAAGATGTGCACGAAGATCACGGTAAGCCATTTTTCCTCCCAAATTGGCCGTAATTTAAGACAAACTCTACATATATAAATTATTTCAATATAGATAGTCAAGGTATCAATTGTCCGGCCTCTCCCGGATCTGTCCCTTCCTCTTGATTCTGGGTCTGCGCTCGATTAAAAGGGCGCTGAGGGACAAACCAACAATGGATTAATCCGGTGGTTTGTGCAGGAGCTAAGCGGCTCGGAAAATCGAGGAAAGAAGATGGCCCAGCCTAAGCGTGAAGATCATCTGCGAATGAGCATGGAGCACGTGCTCTTTGGCAAGGAAGAACTCGAGCGAAGGAAAAAAACCCCGGTTCATGTCAAGTCCGAGGAGATCTGGGCTGAAGGTCGTGAGCCTTATCGGACAACCTTTATTATCGATCCACGAATCGGGTGGAATAACCGTGCGATCCGTTTCTGGATCCGCTCTCTGCCTCCCGGAGATGAAGAGGGTGGGGGATGGAAAACTCTGGGGCATCGCCATACGGTAGAAGCGGTGATTTACATCCTGGAAGGAAGGGGACACAGTATTATCGATAGCGTAAGGTATGACTGGGAGGCGGGAGATTTTATTTGCGTGCCGATCTTTGCTTGGCATCGTCATATTAACAGCGGCGACAGGGACGTGGTCTATTCGGCCTGCACGAGCGGGCCTATGTCTATGGCTTTGGGCATTGCTGTTTATGAGGATGAGCGTTACCCGGAATACTGGATTTACGCTCAGCAGAGCGATCTGGCCCGCCGTTCTTTGATCCCGGGTAAAGACGGGGCTGAAGAAAGGAAAGGCATGGGAGCTAAAAAAAATGGCAGAGGGAAGTCCACCTGGGACCTGTACATCGAGCAGGTTAAGTTCTCTGAGAGAGAGGAGAGGCAAAGGCGTAAGGGAAAGGTTCTCGTGAAGGGGAAGGATTTGGCTTTCGAGGAAAGCCCGATGGGGAGAATCGCCCTGGCCGTGGATCCCAAACGGGGTTTCCGCGTGAGCACATTGGCGAGTCTGATTGCCGAAATCCTTCCTGGTCAAAGGTCAGGAGCCCATCGGCATATGCATGAGGAAATTAATTATGTGCTCGCGGGCGAGGGCTACAGTATCGTCGAGGATCGGAGATATGACTGGAAGGCAGGCGATGCGTTATCGATCCCTGTCTTTGCCTGGCACCAGCACTTCAACCCCGGGGAGGAGCCGGCACGCTTTCTAGTGCACAGCAACCGAATTGCAATGGAGCGTCTGGGCTACGCGGTCACGCAACACGGGGAGAGCGCAATGAGGGGCCATGCTAGCTAACGGGGCGCGGGTTGCCACCAGCATGTGGGGTAGGATCAGAGAATATGGTCCCCTGAAAATCCTGCTGACTTCAGGGACCGTCTTAATCATTGTCTACCTCTCCTTGGTGCCTCTGGTGATGTTGCTTTACGGGAGTTTTCGTAGCGGCCCGCCCGGCATTCCCGGGGTCTTTACCCTGAGCAAATTTGAACAGGCCTATACCAATCCCCGGATCTACGAGTCGGCATGGACCACCTTGATTTTCAGCTTAGGTGTTACCGCTTTCGCCTGTAGCCTCGGCACCCTTCTGGCTTGGATTACCGAACGGACTAATACGCCGCTTAGAGGACTGATCTATCTTCTTTCCGTGGCGCGTATTATTGTTCCGGGGATCTTGACCACCATTTCTTGGATCTTTCTGTTGAGTCCGAAGATCGGTCTCATCAATATCTTTTTCATGAAGATATTCGGGACCGAGCAGTCCCTGTTTGATGTGTACACCCTTGGTGGAATGATCTGGGTAGACGGCCTAGATCTCACGCCGTTGGCATTTCTCTTAATGGCGGCTGGATTTCGCTCCATGGATCCGTCCTTGGAGGATGCATCGTTGGCATCAGGGGCCGGTAGATTGACGACTTTCTTTCGCATCACGCTGCCGCTGGTCCTTCCCTCTTTTTTGGCCACTTTCCTGATTTGCTTTGTGAGAGGGTTAGAGGCCTTTGAGGTGCCCGCGCTGCTGGGGATGCCTGTCGGCATCTGGGTATTTTCCACGGAGGTCTATCGGGCGGTGCGCGTTCCACCGACCGATCTCGGATTGGCCGGAAGCTATTCTGCTCTTTATCTTGTGATTAGCGTGATTGGTATCGCATTGTACCACCGAGCGACGGCCCGTGCGGAAAGATTTGCGGTTATCACGGGCAAGGGGTTTAAACCTTCAGTAATCGATTTGGGGCGGGGTAAATACATAATCGGCGGCTTAATCCTCTCTTCGTTGATAGTCTTTTACGTGCTTCCTTTATTGGTCCTGGTATGGGCCTCACTCATCCCCTTTTATAATATCCCATCCAAACAGATGTGGAGTTTGGTTTCCCTGGATAACTATAGATACGCCTTCTTCGGCTACCCGGCTGTGGCACGTGCCTTCAAAAATAGCTTTCTACTGGGCGTGAGCAGTGCCACGGGGGTGATGTTGCTTACAGCTATGGCCTCATGGATTGTGGTAAGAAGCCGATTGCCGGGGCGAAAACTCCTCGATAGCCTGACCTTCATTCCTATCGCGATACCCGGAATCGTCGTCGGCCTGGCCTTGATCTGGGTTTACCTAACGATTCGCGTGGGTATTTACGGTACCATGTGGATCTTGCTGATAGCTTACTGTACCAAGTACCTTCCCTATGGTATGAGGATCTGTTACTCTTCGATGGCCCAGATCCACAAGGAGTTGGAGGAGGCCAGCGAGGTCTCCGGTGGAAGTTGGGGTGTGACCTTTTTCCGGGTGACTCTGCCCTTGTTGATTCCAGGGTTTGTGTCGGGGTGGATTTGGGTGATGATTCATTCTTTTCGTGAGCTTTCCACCTCGCTTCTGCTATACAGTCATAATTCTGAAGTGGTAGCGGTGCTCATTTTCTCCATGTGGGAACACGGCGAATATCCTGTCCTCTCCGCCTTGGCGGTTGTTCTCATTGCCACACTGGGTTTTATTATACTCATCGCGCGCTGGCTGAGAGGCAAGATCGGGATTCTGGATGCCTAGCAACATGCGGCTTCGTTGAATCGAAGATATAAGAGATGGTACTAAAAGGGTTCGGTAGAAAGGAGAACGGAAAAAAATGAGACCAAAACCATTTTGTTTTCTTCTAGGGATCGGTATCGGGCTAATGGCGTTTCTCAGCATGCCCGGAGTTCCGGCCTTGGCCAAGGATGCCGCTCAAGTTCTTGCCGAGTTCAGAGGACTTTCCCCCTCGGAGCGCGAGAAACGACTCGTAGCGGGTGCCAAGAAAGAAGGTAAGGTCATCTACTACGGCTCTGGCAATGTCCGGGACAACCAGCAGATCCTCCAGGGTTTCAAAAAGCGCTATCCTTTTCTGGAGGTGGAATACAGCGGTGGTGGTGGCTCAAGGGTGGTGCAGAGGACTTATACTGAGTTTGTCGCCAAGCACTACGTGCTTGATGTTGTCAATGCCAACTCCTTTCGTATGCCTACCTTGTTGGAGGTTGGCGCCCTGGCGAAATACGAGTCTCCTCACCGACGGGACCTCGCTAAAGAACTCTCGGACCCCAAAGGTATACTTTATCCTCTCTATACTACGGCGGTTGTTATGGCCTATAATACGGCGCAGGTAAAACCACAGCAGGTGCCGAAAAGCTACTCCGACCTTCTCAAACCCGAGTGGAAGGGCCGGAAGATGGCCCTCGATACCGAGGCGCACTCTTGGTTCATGGGAATTCTGGGGACCATGGGAGAGAAGAAGGGTATGGAATACGCCCGCAAGCTCGCCGGCCAGGAAATGGTTCGTAGGAGGGGTCATACCCTCATGGCGCAGCTTCTGGCCGTAGGTGAGTTTACCATACAGGTGGAAGCCTACCTTCATTCACTCATTAAACTGAAGCAGATAGGGGCCCCCGTGGATGTTGTGATTCCAGACCCGGTGATTCTGCGACCCCCCTCAGCCGTGGCCTTGGCGAAGAAGGCTCCTCACCCTCACGCAGCAGCGCTTCTCATCGATTATATGCTCAGCCCTGAAGGGGGCCAGAAGATCTTTGCCGCCCAGAATCGTTGGCCCTCCAATCGGAAGACCCCAACGAAATTTACTTTAGGGGACGTAAAGGTCTGGGCTCCGGCCCTCGATGAGTGGCTCCCTAGACAGAAAGAGGTGCTGCAAAAGTTCGATGAAGTTTTTGGTGGTCGCGGCCGGTAAACCCCGTACCACGGACTTACGTCCGTGGCTTTGGGGTGCTGCTCTTCGGGGAAGTCCAGATTATTCATCCCCGCACTCACGTGCGGGGCGTTCTGTGGTACGGGGTAAAGCAGGTTTTTAAGTTTTTTCGGAGTCCCCAGTGATTATAGAACGATTCTTTGCCCAGAGGTGGACTTTGCAGGGCTCTTTAAATGAAAGGGACTTAATGGTAGTGGACCGGAGAGATAAGCAACTCGGCAAAATCAAGTGAAAGGAGAATCATATGCAAATCCGTAGAGTAACAACTTTTTTCATCTGCCTCTTTGTAATGTTGTTAGGGGCTTGGCTGGTGGTCGAGCCGGTGTCGGGAGAGGTCTCCTTCAAGGGCAAGACCGTCCGGATCGTCATCTCTTCAAGGGCCGGCGGGGGAACCGACCGCACGGCTCGCCTCGTGGGTCAGTTCCTGCCTAAATATCTCCCTGGCAATCCGCAAATCATCTACCAGAATTTGCCGGGTGGTGGGGGAATCACAGCGGCTAACTATCTGGCGTTAAAGGCGAAGCCTGATGGTCTGACCCTTTTACAGACCCACTCCACGGTGATTACCCCTCTGGTTTTGAAGCGGGACATCGTAAAATACGATCCGCTAAAGTTTGAGGCTATCGGTGGAATCAACCGGGGCGGCAGCATTGTCGCTGTCCGGAAGGAC
>JAPUHZ010000469.1 GCA_027297485.1 Deltaproteobacteria bacterium | reverse complement strand
CCAGCGCCGTAGCTGGATTGATTTTGCTCCTGATGGGGGTTTGGTGGCCCTTTAGGAGACGTCTATCTCTCTTTTAACCCTGCGGACAATTTCCTCGGGCAGCCGGTCTCGATTTTCCCTGGTCACCTCAATAAGCTCGATATCGTTTCTACCTTTGATCTGTTCCACGAAGCCCTTTCCTTTTTTGGCAATGGTAGCGAGTAAGTTCGACGGTCGGGCCAGGAGGTCGATTAGCTTGGTTCTGAATCTTTGTGAAAGGAGTTCCATCTTTCCAATCTCGTCAATGATATAGAGATCCGCAGGAGTGATTTCCGGATCGATCAGGGGGAGAGCAAGTCTCTCAAATTCCTCAACGTGTACGGTATATCTCCCTACCGTCGGTTCCCTCCCTCGATCAATTGATGCGAGCGTTCCCTCCTCGCCATCGAGGGTCATGATCTTAAAGCCGATCCTCTCTCTCTGATAGCGTTTTTCTTCCGTATAAAAGCCTGCGCATTTGATTCCCTCGAGGTTTCTCAAAGCAGTGCGAACCACTGTGGTCTTGCCGATGCCGGGAAAGCCGGTAAGCAGTAACCTCATCCAGACCTCGCGGAAGCGTGCTTAACGCGCATTGTTCATCGATCTCTGGAGCAAGCCCTTGCGGTCTATGGCAATGGGCCTCTGCCTTGACTCGGCCTTCGAGCGGCAAAACCGGAGCAAACGATAGGGGAAATGTTCGAACCTACCGAGCCGAGCACCGGACACGTCATCGCCCTTTATGGCTCACTCCCTCGATAGACACTCTGTCATGGTTTTTCATCGTCTCATGAATAATACAAGCTAATTCTCAGCTTTGGCTGGTCGGTTGTTTCCGAATCCGAGCCGGCCGATGAAGGGCAACTTCAGCGCTGGTCTGTTGAAATCTAGCCCAAAGCTGAAGCCGAGCAGGTTCAGTTCCAGGCCTTCGTATCGGGCCATTAGGATGCCGAGTAGGCCGTAAATGGATATTTGGTATCCTGTCCCGCTGGGGGCGAGCCCTATGACGGATCGGTTAATGAGGAAGTCCTTTCCGACGGCCGTCACCGGCAGTTCCAGTTCCAGTTCCGGGACCTGGCGGGCTATAGAAGCGGTAAATGTGTTGCTGTTAGGACCGGGCCAGAGGTGGTACTGGTGGACGTAGGGGTAAGCCTCTATGGCGTCAAGTATCTGGGGAATGGCGCGTGCCGCTTGTTCTCCGCGCAGATCGGCGATAACTTCCGGGCGGTTTCCGAACCACATCCTGTCCGGGATGCCGGGTGCGGAGGATATCGCGGGTAATTTGCGCCGGACCCGCCAACCAGTGACTTGATGCACCGTGAAGTAAAGCTCATTTTCCGGCTTCGTCGCGATCCATGTGTGCACCGCGAATATGCCGCGCCAGTTGAGGGCCCGCGCAGCGTAGACTTGGACCACCGCCTCAGGGGTTTTCTCCGGGTCAGGGGCAATGCCTGCGCTCGAACGATCAGCCGTCCGCCAATCTCTTCCGAGCGTTATAGTACCAGACAAAATCATGAACAAAGGGATGGCAAAAAGCAGGGACACAGATAGTAGGATGATACGTGACCACATTTTTTAAGAAAGAGACACAATTATAACTCATTTTTTACATCTAATGCCAGCATCCATCTTGTACTGAGTTGTTCGGGACTTGAATGTTGTTCAGGATAGAGTGATGATGAAGGCATGGTTACGGTTGGAGAAGCAGTAAATCTAATTTTGGAACAGGTCTCACCCCTGCGCGGAGAAGAGGTTCCGCTTCTGCAGGCAAGGGGAAGAGTGCTTTTCGAGGATGTTCATGCACGCCGCAATGTCCCGCCTTTTGCCAACTCTGCCATGGATGGCTTTGCGGTTCTTTGGCAGGATGTGACCCGTGCCTCCACGTCGCACCCTGTGACTTTAAGGGTTTTGGAAGAGGCTCCGGCGGGTTATGTAGCTAAACACCGTGTTGTAGCAGGGACCGCTATCAAGATCATGACTGGGGCGCCTATCCCCCGTGGTGCCGACACAATTATCCGTGTCGAATACACCGAGTCACGCGGCAATGAGGTGCGAATCACCAAAGTTAGTGGTGCTGGAAGCCATACTCGAAAGGCTGGGGAGGACATCCAAAAGGGACAGACGATTTTGGAGAAGGGATGGATCCTTAACCCCGCCGATCTTGGGCTCCTCGCGTCTATAGGAAAGAGTCAGGTACGCGTCTATCGTAGGCCTACTGTCGGTTTGATATCCACAGGAGATGAGTTGTTGGACGTGAAAGATCGTCCTCAACCGGGAAAGATCGTCAACAGCAACAGCTACACCCTTTCTGCTGCGGTTCAGGAGATCGGCGCCGTACCCAAGTCTCTCGGTATTGTGGGGGATAAGAGAAGGAGTTTGGCGACGGTTTTTAAGAAGGCCGTGCGTTTCGATGCGGTGATCACCTCAGGTGGGGTTTCGGTTGGGGATTATGATTTTGTTAGAGAAGCGCTGGGGGATGTTGGGGTCAAGATGCAGTTTTGGAAGGTAGCGCAAAAGCCGGGACACCCCATGGCCTTCGGCCGCATCGGGAAAAAGCCGGTCTTCGGCTTGCCGGGCAACCCGGTCTCTTCTGCTGTCTCTTTTCTCCTCTACGCCAGGCCCGCGCTGCTCAAGATGATGGGATATCGGAATCTGTTTCTGCCAGTGGTCCAAGCGACGTTGGAGCACGAGATCATAAAAAGCGGCGGCTTGAAAGAATTTATCCGGTGTCGGCTTCGCTATGAGAAGGATCAAATCTTTGCTTCCAGTACGGGGACACAGAGTTCGGGGGTATTGCGCTCTCTGTCGTTGGCTCAAGGGTTGATCGTGGCGCACGAAGAACAGACTTCTTTGGAAAAAGGAAGTCAGGTGCCCGTGATCCTCCTCAATCATCAGGATCTGATGAAGGGTGAGATGGGCTTTTAGCTCATGGAACGTGATTATCGGATAGGGCACGGATTTGATGTCCATCGGTTTCAGCGCGGACGAAAGCTCATTCTCGGTGGAGTCAGGGTTCCTTACGCCTTTGGATTGGTAGGCCATTCGGATGCCGATGTGCTCCTCCATGCTTTGATGAATGCCCTGCTGGGGGCAATGGGAAGGGGAGATATTGGTACCCATTTTCCGGATACAGATTCGCGCTTTAAAGGGATCTCCAGCCAGAAGCTTCTTAAAGTGGTGTTGGGAATGATCGAGCAAGGGCGATTCCGCATCGCGAATGGGGACATCACCGTTTTAGCCCAGAAGCCACGACTGGCTCCTTTTTTCAAAGAGATCAGAGCCAAGTTGGTTAAGCTTTTGAACGTGCGAGAGGATCAGATAAATATCAAGGCGGCAACTACGGAAGGCTTGGGTTGGGTGGGCAAGGCACACGGAATAGCGGCAACCGCCGTCGTTTTGTTAGAGAAGCGGCGGAAACGTTGAGCTAAAATGGTTGACAAAACAAATTTTCTATATTAATCAAAAAGTCTAATCTAAGTGGCTTCAAGTTCTCCCAATACAGGGCAGCAAGCGCCCGAACAAGAGATCGAAAGATTGGCCCAAGAGATTGGTCGTCTAATCCAGGGCGCTGAACCGCAAAAACGGGAAGATCTCAAAGAGCTGGCCTATATTCTTATCCGCGAGGAGATGATCCAGAGGGGAGTGGGGGAACAAACGGGGGAAGGATCAGTTCCAGGTCCCTTCAATCCGTTAGGAAGTGGTATCCTCATCTTGTTTTTAGGGGCCGGCCTCTCTTTTATCTTTGGGCCCGTGGGGATACTTTTGATGTTGGGCGGATTGATCTTCATCTTGTGGGGTGCCATTATCAGTTGGGTCAAGAGGTAGGAGAACGATGGCAGAAGGCGATAAGAAGGGATCGACGGCGGTAAAGAGGGGGATTTGGTCCCGCAGGGACTTCTTCACCCGCCTTGGTTGGGGTGGTTTTGGCGTCTTTACGGGGTTTAGTCTTTTGGGATTTCTTCGCTCCGCCTTTCCCAGAGTTCTTTTCCAACCCCCCTCGACGTTCAAAGCTGGGTTGCCCTCCGACTACGCGATAGGGGAGGTCAGCGAGAAATTTAAGCAGGAGTTCCGTGTTTGGATCATACGTGAGGAACAGGGCCTTTATGCCGTTTTTGCCAAGTGCACCCATCTAGGATGCACGCCTCGTTGGCTTGCTGCAGAGAACAAGTTCAAGTGCCCCTGTCACGGGAGCGGCTTTTTTAAGAGCGGCCTGAATTTTGAAGGGCCTGCCCCTCGTCCGCTGGATCGCTTTAAGGTCAATGTGGGTGATGACGGGCAGCTCGTTGTGGACAAGGATAAGGTTTTTAAGATGAAGGCCGGTACGGAGCCTGATGAGCAGTACCCGGAGAGCATCCTGAAAGTTTGACGGGGGGTATTCTATAAATATGGAGATTTTCGAAAAGATCAAAAAGGATATTGTCGAGAACCAGGTTTGGAAGGCCATTTTTCGTCACGGCTATGAGGACACACCCCGCAACCGCGTTCTCATGGTGACGGCTAATGTGTGGCTTCATTTGCATCCGGCCAAGGTCCGCAAGCACGCCGTAAGGATGCGGTTCACGTGGTGTATGGGGGGGCTTACCTTCCTCATGTTTCTGGTTACCGTCGTCACGGGAATCTACCTGATGTTCTACTACCGACCTGTGGCGGAATACGCTTACGCGGATATGAAGTACTTGGAGTTCGACATGCCTTTTGGCATGCTCATGCGCAATATGCATCGTTGGGCTGCCCATGCCATGGTCGTTTTTGTCTGGCTCCATATGTTCCGTGTTTTTCTTACGGGTTCCTATAAGCCCCCGCGAGAATTTAACTGGATTATAGGGGTTCTCCTCCTGGTCCTGACCCTTCTGCTGAGCTTTACCGGTTACCTGTTACCTTGGGATCAGCTCTCCATTTGGGCCGTAACGGTGGGCTCCAACATGGCGCGGGCTTCGCCCTTTCTAGGGCATGAGGGACCTTTCGCAGAATTTGTCGGCGCCAATCCCATCTACGATGCTCGTGCGTTTCTGTTTGGGGGCGGGGAGATCGGACCCCATACATTGCTCCGTTTTTATATTCTTCACTGCATCTTCATCCCCCTGGTTGCCAGTCTGCTGATGGCGATCCATTTTTGGCGCATTCGAAGAGACAGTTTCTCCGGGCCCTCCTTATAATAAGATAAGGATTAAGGGTTAAACGGGCGAAGGAGTAAGGAGAATGGCTGAGACTGCTCAAGAAAAGCGGAAACCTTCCATGGTGGATGATAAGATCTACACATGGCCGCATCTGGTGCGCATGGAGTTTCTGCTCACCATCTTTGTGATGGTGGTCTTGATCATATGGGCCGTGGTGATTGATGCCCCCCTCGAAGAGCCAGCTAACCCTACCCGAACGCCCAATCCGTCCAAGGCCCCTTGGTACTTTCTGGGTCTCCAGGAGATGTTGGTCTATTTTGACCCGTGGCATGCGGGAGTCGTGCTACCCACTCTCATCATCGTGGGTCTCATGATGATTCCTTTCATCGACATCAATCCGAAAGGGAATGGTTATTACACCTTCAAAGACAGAAAATACGAGATCCTGACCTTCATTTTAGGCTTTCACGTTCTTTGGGTGAGCATGATCATTATCGGAACGTTTTTTCGGGGACCGGGGTGGAATCTCTTTTGGCCATGGCAGCGGTGGGATCCCCATAAGGTCGTTGCATTGACCAACGTGGACCTGCCTTATCTCTTTGGGTTCCGGGACTATTTATGGTCTTCAGTCTTCGGTGGTTTGGTGGTGGTAGGGTACTTTGTGGTCAGCACCCTTGCCTTTTACCTTTGGATTCGGCGAGTCAAGGGGAAGGAGTTTTTAGAGCGGTGGGGGATGGTTCGCTTTGCCATCACGGCCTTTCTCTTTATCACAATGCTTGCCCTTCCTGCCAAAATGTTCTTAAGGCTTGCCTTTAACGTGAAATATATCTTGGTAACTCCCTGGTTCAATATCTGATGTTCTACGTAGCTAAAGTTCTCCAAGCGGTAGGGATCGCAGATGTGGGCTATGCCCTTTTTGTGGGTATCATGAAGAATTATTCGATGGCCGAGGAGATTGTGCTCGCGCTGATCGGCGTCGGGGTATTTTCCTTGGGCCGGGTACTGGAGAGAAGGGCAGCTTAAGGGGAAGAGGATGGCGGTCCGAGGTATTGACGAAAGCGAGGAAAAGAAATCCTACGGTAGTGTCTTCTTGTTGGGCAGTGCCCTCTTGGTAGCCGTGACCCTGTGGGCTTTCTGGGACGATAACATCACGCGGCGTCCGTGGAAAAAGACGCAGGCGGAATTCCACCGTCTGGTCTATCGCAAGGCCCAGGAGGCCTATCAGGAAGAGGACAAAAAACTACAGAATGACCCCGTCTACCAAGATTTGGTTGAAAAGCTGGCGGCTGAAGAGGCCAGCCTGAACAACGGAGATCTGTCTGAGAAACTTAAGGCCCTCGAGCGAGATGCGATCGAGGCCAATATCCACTTCGTTGAAGTAGACCAAGAGGTCAAGTTTATCAAAATCGAGCTGGAAGAAGTATGGTATGAAGATGACCATGCCGTTCAGCAGGGTAGAGGC
>JAPUHZ010000468.1 GCA_027297485.1 Deltaproteobacteria bacterium | reverse complement strand
AGACCAGATTGTCCTGACGGCTTGGCACCCCCTAACAAGAAAGGCGAGTATATAAGCCTCCAGGGACTAGCCATCGATGATGAAGGCGCCCTCTATCTATCGAACAAGGGTATGAACCAGTTTTACAGGTTCCTCCCCGACGGAAGGCTTGATCCGGCCTTCAAATTGCAGGCCTTCGATCAGGCGACAGGGAAGTCTATTTTAGATGGACCGGAGTCTCTTGCAGTCCATCGTGAAGTCATCTTTGTCGCCGATGAGGGAAATGGAAATATAAAAATCTTCCACCGTAAAACGGGTGCCTTGATCAGCACAGCACATGGCTTCGGTAGCCAAGTATTCGGGGGTGACGTCGAAGGACTGGCAGTGTTGGGCGACTATTTATTCGCCGTAGATGTCGAACAGAGTCGGATTGTGGTCTTCCAATTAGAGGGCGGGAACCCGACATTTCTCCATGCCTTGGTTGGTGACTTCAAATCGGCAGACGGGATTGCCATCGATCCAACGGGGAGATACATCGCCCTCGCTGATCAGGAAAACTATCGGATCCTTCTGTACTCTCAGCCTGAAATCCTCAAGTTATTGGAATCCAAGAGTGCCATAAGGTAACTCGCGATCCGACATAGTTGAAAATGTCCGCTCAATCCCAAACATCCCCGACAGGACAGAGAACTCTTTTAGAGCGATGTCTCGCGACCTTCGCAGAGGTCCATGCAGGAGAGGGTCTAACCACGATTCTCTTGATGCTCAATCTATTTCTCCTTCTCACTGCTTATTTAATCATAAAGACTGTCCGCGAGCCGCTCATCCTTGCCGAAGGGGGAGCTGTAGTCAAAAGCTATGCGGCAGCGGGGCAGGCGCTTCTCTTGCTTTTTATCGTACGGGGCTACGGTGCCTTCGCGAGCAGAGTTAATCGAAACAAACTGATCAATTGGGTCACCGCGTTCTTCATCTCCAACCTCGTTGTGTTCTATATCTTAGCCCAGTTTCGTCTGCCGCTGGGGGTAGCCTTCTTCCTATGGGTGGGGATTTTTAACCTCTTTGTCATTGCCCAGTTCTGGTCCTTTGCCAACGATATCTACACCCAGGAGCAAGGAAAGCGTCTGTTCGCGTTAGTCGCCGTTGGAGGTTCCCTGGGAGCGATCGTGGGACCCTGGATTGCGGGCCGTTTGTTCGAGCCGCTGGGAGCGTACCAGCTTATGTTGGTTTCCGCAGGTATCCTTGGGGTCTGCATTCTCATCACCAACGTCGTCAACGTACGGGAGAAACGCCGAGGTCAAGTCGCTCTAAAGAAAGAAGACGTCGAAAAGCCATTAGGAAAAGAAGGGGGTTTCAAATTGGTCATGGGGCAGCGCTATCTTCTCTTGATCGCCCTGCTCATGCTCGTGCTCAACCTGGTCAATACGACGGGCGAGTTCATCTTGGGTAAGACCGTTACTGCAGAGGCCCAAAAGGTAGTGGCGAGGGAAGAGGAACGGGTAGCCGCTAGTGGCGTGTCCGAGGGGCTTACAGAGGCAGATAGAAAAAAAATAAAACTAGGCTTCATCATAGATTTTTATGCAAATTTCTTTTTTTGGGTCAGCCTACTTGCTTTTATGGTCCAGCTATTTCTCGTCTCGCGCATTCTCAAATACCTTGGGGTAGTGGCTGCCCTCTTCATCCTGCCAACGATCGCTCTGGGAGCTTATTCCCTCATCGCAATCATGCCCGTATTGGGCATCATGAAGATGGTCAAGATTCTTGAAAATAGCACCGACTATTCCCTCCAGAATACTGCTCGCCAGGCCTTATTCCTCCCCACGAGCCGAGAAGCCAAATACAAGGCGAAGGCGGCCATCGATACCTTTTTTGTCCGCATAGGAGACGTGTTGTCCGCTGGACTCGTATTCGTGGGTGTGCAGATCGCCCTTGAGACCAGCGGCTTTGCCGCCATCAATATCGTTTTGGTCATCGCATGGTTGCTACTCATTCTGGGGATCGCACGGGAATATAAAAAACTGACTTCGGAAGGGGCCTAAAACCAAACTGCGCTTACGCGTTGAAAAGACCATCACGCATGTGACGACAGAGCACCCGAAAAACAGCCTCGACCATCTCAATGTCCAATGACAGAAGGTCGTGAAAGTCCCTAGCGTCTAGTCTGATGGCATGCACCGGATCAACCGCCCTGGCGGTATAAAAGCGGGGCTGAAGGTCGAGATCTGCTAGGGTCCCAAAGGCCTCCCTTTCCTTGACCTCCAAAACGACCTTGCCGTTCTTTTCCAGCAAGGCCTGTCCGGTGATGAGAACATAGAGCGAGTCTCCGGCCCCTCCCTCCTCGAAGACGGTTTCTCCTGCTTGAAAACGGACCTCCTTGGTCAATCCGGCGATCCGACCAAGCTGTTCGATGGTGGCGTGCTCAAAGAAATCGACGCACTTGAGAAAAATGACCTTCTCAATGGTCGTGAGCTTTTTTTTCCTTCGCCATACTAGATCCTCGGCACAACTAATTCTGCTACTTCTCTAAGCACAGGATTTTCAGATTGAAGGAACTTCTCGATCTTATCGCGAAATTCCCTAAGTCCCCTTAAGCGGATTTCCCAGACGGTAGCCGCTCTCAACCAATCGTCTTCCTGCTCTAAAAGCTCCCGCAAAGCGTCCGCTCTATTGAACGTCTTCAACCCCAGAAGCCCGAGAAACTTTCTGAAGAGCCGCGCGCCTGGGGCATCGTCAAACAATGGGAATACATGGCGCTTCATGTTTCCAGTGAGAAGGTTGTCGAGAAACTCAACGGCATGGGCCTTCCTTGCGATGTTTTTAGTCTGCAAAGCGGCGGAGGCACGCCGGATATCCTCGGGAGATTAGATGAGGGAAAGGAGCGCTATCGTCATTACCCTATGTCCATCCCCGCCTGGTAGGGAGCCTGATGTTGATACAACAGCGGATCGTCAGACCGTCTTCTCGGGATTGAGAAGGACTGAACCCTTTCGGGAGGTCATTTTTCCCGGACACGGGGCTGACCATAGTCTATGGAAGATGACCTTATTGAACGTCCTGATAGATCTTTTCAATCACGGGCTCGGTCAAATCTTTGGCGGGACCATCAAAGAAGATCCGGCCCTCCGTGCGCCCCACAATGCGATCCGCATACTCCCTTGTCAAATCCAATGTATCGAGACTGACCAACGCCGTGATCCCATCCTCAAAGCAGACCCGCTTTAGGATATCCAAGATCACGCGCGACGGTTTAGGGTCCAGGTTAGAAACTGATTCGTCGGCCAGAATCATAGCGGGGTCCTGCTAGACGGGTTTAAGGAGGACCGCACCTCTTGGCTTTACCGGCTCCTCTTGTTAACGATTCTTGATCTCTTGGAGAAGCTGCTGAGCCTCTCTTTTTTTGAGGGGATCGTCGGAATACTGGACAGGAAGTCCCTGGACGGACCTGAGGGAGCTCCGGGCAAGCTGCCATTTACCCATAGCCACATAAGTTTTGGCTAACTCTAAATGACTCGATATGACCGTGGGATTGAGGGAAATCGCCTTCTTTAAATATTGGACCGATTTTTTCAGCTTCCCTTTAGGGACGGAACGCCACAAGATCGTAGAGACAAAGATGCGACTCATCTGTCCGATTTCTGCCATTCTCCTGTGCCAAACTCCATAGACATGGTAGGCGTAACCGTTTTGAGGGTCTAAGGCAATGGCCTTCTTCACCTCCGTTCGAATCTCTTGGGCGAGGTCGATCTGTCTTGGAATGGAAGACTCCAAAGCAATTTTGCCTAAGGAGACCGCTACGTAGAAGTGACCCCAGGTTCCGTTGGGATCAGCCTCAACCGCCTTGCGGGCGTAATCCTCAGCCACGTGGTAGTGTTCGAGCCTTTTTTCCTGCCAATCAGGCGTGGACTCTGGAACCATGTCGCCAATATCGATATAGACGCGGGATATCTTAGCAAGCGCCTCGTGGCTTCCAGGATCCGACTGGAGGATTTTTAAAAGCTCTTTGAGGGCCTCCCTCGGTTTGAAGCTCGCATAAAGGGCATCGGCCTTTTGAAACAACTGACCGACCTCGGAGCCGTCACCCTTGCAATGTGAGGACTCTATCCTCCCCCCGTCAAGTGGATCAGCACCGAAAACCGCGCCAGAGTGCTCAATTATGGCTATGAAAGAGATCATGCAGAGAAGAAAAAATCGCCGCAGCATCACTTCACCTTACCGTAGTTGGTTTTCCGTTCTTATCTACCGCCACATAGACGACTTCTGCCTCGGTGACCCTGACCCGTAGTCCTGATTCGTCGAACCGCTCGGCCTCAACTTCTATACGGACGGTAAGGGAAGTTTTTCCTTCGCGAAGCGGCACCGCATAAAAACTCACTACATCGCCGACATAGACAGGAGCAATGAATTCCACCTCGTGCATCGCCTTGGTAACAAAGTTCCTTGGGGAGTGTCGATGGGCAGCGATTGCCCCGGCCAAGTCTATGTGGCTCAGGATAACTCCGCCAAAGATGGTCCCCCGGGCATTGGTGTCCCTAGGAAGCATGGTCACCCTGATAGTGGGTTCTCTATCTATAGACATAATCTTTGCTTGGTAAAAAAGTTAAAAAATACGACCGAGTTTAGCCGGGTCCACAACGGTTCTGAAGACGAGAGATTAGAGATAGGTGAGCCACCCCCCGTACTTCTGATCTTTCCCTTTGATGACGTTAAAAAAAGTCCGCTGCAGGTCCAAGGTAATCGGACCCGGGCATCTGCCACCGATTTTTCGGTTGTCCACCTCACGGATCGGTGTCACCTCGGCGGCCGTGCCGGTAAGAAAGGCCTCATCTGCCGTGTACAGCTCATCCCGTGTAAAGCGCTCCTCTTGAATCTCGTACCCTTTGTCCATTGCAATTGTCCGCATTGAGTCCCTGGTGATTCCCGGCAGGATAGAGGTGAAAGGCGTTGTCTTGACCCGCCGCTGTCGGACAATGAAGATATTCTCCCCACTAGCCTCCGCCACATACCCCTCGGTATCCAGCATGACCGCCTCATCATATCCCGCTTTCTTCACCTCGGTCTTGGCTAAGACAGAGTTGACGTAATTCCCCGAAACCTTGCTCTTGGTCATCATCACGTTAACGTGATGGCGTGTGTAAGACGAGACCTTGGCCCGAATACCGTTCCTGATCCCTTCCTCGCCTAGATAGGCCCCCCAAGGCCAGGCAGCGATCATGACCTGGATCGGGTTATCTGGGGCATAAAGACCCATCTCCCCCGACCCCACAAACGCCAGGGGCCGGATATAACACTCTTTAAGTCCGTTGACCCTGATAATGTCCAGGATTGCTTGCCTTACCTGTTCAGCAGTGTATGGAATGGGGAAACCCAAGATCTTGCCCGAGTCAAAAAACCTCCGGATGTGGTCATCCAAACGAAAGACCGCAGAGCGACCATCTTCCAGTAAGTAGCAGCGGATGCCTTCAAAGTATCCGGTCCCATAGTGAAGGGCATGGGTCAAAACATGAACCTTGGCCTTCTCCCAATGAACCATCTCTCCATCTAACCAAATTTTTTTGCTCTTCAATGACATCATTGTAAAATTCCTAGGCCTAATGCCGCTCCGCTATTTTACGTTCCTCCGAAGCCCCCATCAAGAGGTTAAAAAAAAGGCCACCACGTGCAACGTGGTGGCCCCAATAAAACCCTCTCTCGATTTACAACCCTTTCTTCAAACTGGGGGCTGGCTTGAATCCCACAGTTCGACTCGCCTTGATATGGATCACGGCGCCCGTCTGAGGATTTCTGCCCTTTCTCGCTTTGCGTGAGCGCACTGAAAAGGTGCCAAACCCCGGCACCTGAAACCGTTTTTCCCTTTTGATTGCTCGGGCTAGACTTTCAAAGGTCGCATCCACAGCATCTCCAGCAGCTCTCTTGCTGAGTTTTGCCCCTTTGGCCACCGCGTTGATAAGATCAGCCTTGGTCATGTTCCTTCACCTCCCTCCATATTGTGAATTGTTTTTGCGCCGACTGTTTCATGGAAGACTACTTTTCTCTCCGAATTGCAAGTAGGGAGCCATAATTCCCAATTCAGAACAAAATGTCAATAGAAAAAATAACTAGAGCGGAAAAACCACTACATGCGTCGGTCGGACTATAACCCTGACGCTAGTCCCTGGTGGGATGACCCGGTCTGAGGACTGGCTGCTGTGGAGGCGAATACCTGATGGCAACGTTACAGCATAACGGTTCTCCGACCCGCGAAATTTTCTTCCCGCGATGACGGCGTTGCCATCCTTGCTCGGTTCAAAGTCCACGTCGTCAGGCCGTATCATCAACTCGACTCTCGTACCCCTTGGCAGTCCGGAACCATCATGGAATATCCCCACTTCGGTCGTAATCCCTTCCTGAACCTCGCCGGGCAAGAAGTCCGCCTCCCCCACAAAATCGGCAACGAAGCGGGTCGCGGGCATGTGGTAAAGGACCTCCGGGGAATCCAACTGTTCCAGGGAGCCACTGTTCAGAACCCCAACCCGGTCCGCCATGGAGAATGCCTCCTCCTGGTCATGGGTTACCAGAATGGCGCTCATGTCCGACTCCCGCAGGATCTTTTCCACCTCGCGGCGCATCTCGGCCCTCATGTCCGTATCCAGATTACTAAAAGGCTCATCGAGAAGGATCACCAAGGGGCCAGGGGCCAATGCCCGTACCAGCGCGGCTCTCTGCTGCTGCCCGCCGGAGAGCTCGTGCGGATAACGCTGGGCCAATCCATCCATCCCGACCATTGCCAAAACTTCCATGGCCTTTGCCTCTTTTTCCCTCCTCCCACTCCGAAGACCGAAAGCCACATTCTCCAAAAGGGTCAAATGAGGGAACAGGGCATAGTCCTGGAAGACCATGCCGATCTTCCTTGCCTCCGGGGGGACCCAAAAACCATTCCCGGCCATGGGCACACCGTTCAAAAGAATGGTTCCCTCATCAGGGACCTCGAAACCGGCAATCAAGCGCAGCATTGTCGTCTTGCCGCAACCGCTCGGACCCAAGAGCGCCAAGATCTCTCCCCTATTTAAGGTCAAGCTCAGGCGGGAGATGGCAGGAGAAAATTTCGGAGAGTACTGCTTGCTCACCTCTTCTAAAACCACCAAGCTTGGGCTATCCATCGCGCGTCATCAGCTTTTCGTGGAGCAGACCGTAGCGGATCCCCTGATCGCTCACCATGACCTGCTCTACACGAAAAAGAGCCATAATCCTATCAATCAGTAGCGCCCCTGCAAAAATCACATCAGCCCTTTTCGGCTCCAACCCGGGGATCTCTCTCCGCTCAACGACCGTCTTGCCTTTGAAGAGACGGACCTGCCGCTGCACCTCTGCTCGACTAAGACAACTGCCATGAACCTCGTGATGGGAATAGTGGCTTAGCCTTTTCTCTACCGCGGCCAAAGTGGTAAATGTCCCCGCGATGCCCACCATCACAGATAAACGAGCTTCCTTCCCCCAATCGACGAGCAATGGCTCCAGCTTGCTATCGATCGTCATAGTGAGTTGGGCGACTTCCTCTTCCCGCACCGGATCCGAAGGGAGAAATCGCTCTGTAAGCCTCACAGACCCCATATCCAGGCTCGCCAAACGGTGCAGCCCACCCTCCTTGGCCCAGATTAATTCGGTACTCCCTCCTCCTACATCGACCACCAACACCTCTTTTCCTCCGAGGTCGAGCCCTCTCTGAACTGCCAGGTAGGAATAGGATGCCTCCTCTTCCCCCGATAGAATGCGAAGATCCAAACCCAGTTCCCGTTTGAAGTGGGCTTTGAAATCCTCTGCATTCCGCGCATCCCTGAGGGCGCTGGTCCCCACAGCCACAATCTCATCCACACCTAGATCTCTACACCTTTCAAGATAGGCCCTCAGCACTTCGAGGCTGCGCTCTTTTCCATCCGACCCTATCCAGCGGGTATAATCCACCGCCTCTCCAAGTCGGGTGATCTCTGCTTGATCCTCCAGAACCTGAAAGACTCCGTTTTCCTCTAGCTCTGCGATGAGAAGGAGGATAGTGTTCGTCCCAATATCAATGGCGGCAAACCGCTTCGTGTTGGCCTTTCCCTGAACCGGTTCCACCACTTTACTGTGCGACCTGGACTTTATAGGTGCAACCCCTCTTATGGCAGCGCCAAACCTTCCCATCCCGCTTGGTCACCTTCTCAATAAGAATGGCCTCTCCACATTGGGGGCAGACCTCTGCCACAGGACGATCCCATGTGGCAAAGTGACAATCAGGATAACGGTTGCAGCCGTAGAAGATTTTACCGCGCCGGGATTTTCTCTCCTGGAGATTCCCTTCCTTACAGTCAGGGCAACGAATCCCTAGATCGACGGCCTTTTCTAGAGACCGAATATTCTTACATTCCGGATAGCCGCTGCAGCCCAGGAACCGACCATATTTCCCCCAGCGGAGCTGCATGGGTCGGCCACACTTTTCACAGGTCTCATCAACCTCGACTTCCTCAACTACCTGCACATCACCATTCGTTCCACGAGTAAAGTTCTTCGTGCTTTTACATTCAGGATAGCGTGGGCAGGCGAGAAATTCCCCGTTGCGCCCCCACTTCACCACCATCATGGCTTCACATTTGTCACAGGCGATGTCCGTGGGGATCTCCTCCCTTTTCACGTCCCTCATCTCAGTCTCAGCCCGCTTCAGATCCCGCGAGAACGAAGAATAGAAGCGCTTCATGACCTTTACCCAATCTTCTTTCCCCTCTTCTATTTTGTCCAAAACACTTTCCATCCCCGCAGTAAATTCCACGTTGAGGATATCGGGAAAGCTGCCCACCAAGAGATCGGTGACCAGAGATCCGAGTTCCGTGGGCACGAGTGATTTTCTCTCATCCAAGATCACGTACTCTCTGCCCAGGACATTGGAAAGGATACCCGCATAGGTGGATGGCCGACCAATACCCTTTTCGTCCAGCTCCTTGATCAGTGTGGCCTGAGTAAAACGCGGTGGCGGTTGTGTGAAATGCTGACGAGGCTCCACGGCAAGGAGCGTGAGTCGGTCGCCTGCCTGCAAGTCCGGCAGCATGCCCTCGTCTTCCCGCTCGTCCTCGTCTTTTTCGTCTTTATCAGATCTCTCAACATTCTCATCTTGGCCCTCAGCGTAAACTCTCATAAAACCATCGAACTTGAGCTGTTGCCCTGTGGCCCGGAAAAGCGCCTCTCCCACGGGGATGTCAAAGGCCGTCTGATCAAATAAGGCTGGAACCATCTGGCTGGAGACAAAACGGGCCCAAATCAGCGAGTAGAGGGCAAAGGCGTCGCGGCGCAAATATTTTCGCACCCGCTCCGGCGCATACTCCATGGAGGTAGGCCGGATCGCCTCGTGGGCGTCCTGGGCCCCTTTTTTAGAACGATAGGTTACGGGTTTCCCAGGTAGATATTTTCCACCGTATTGCCCATTGATAAATTGCCGCACAGCATTTAGGGCATCGGTAGAGATCCGGTTCGAATCGGTACGCATGTAAGTAATAAGCCCCACCGACCCGTCAGGACCCAATTCCACTCCTTCATAGAGATGCTGAGCGATCTGCATAGTCCGCTTTGGTTGAAGGCCCAATTTCCTCGAGGCCTCCTGCTGGAGCTTGCTGGTCACAAATGGTGGAGTGGGGAAGCGACGTCGCTCTTTTTTTTCCACGTCGGCAATTGTCCAGGAAGCACCTTCCAGGGATCTCATGATCCGGCGGACCAGCGATTCATTATCTAGCCGAAACTTTTTGTTGTCGATCTTCTGTCCTTGCCACTGTGTCAAGCGTGCTTCAAAGGAGGGCGCGACCCTGCCTTCCAAAACGGCGGTCAGGGACCAATATTCCTGCGTAACGAAGGCACGGATCATATTTTCCCGCTCGCAGACCAACCGCACCGCCACCGACTGGACACGTCCGGCACTCAAACCCCGACGCACCTTCTTCCATAGAATGGGGCTGATCTGGTAGCCCACCAATCGATCCAAGATCCTACGGGCAACCTGGGCATCAAACTTCTTTCGGTCTAAATGATGCGGATGGGCAATGGCCTCCTGGACAGCCTTACGGGTAATCTCGTTAATCAGCACGCGGTGTATTTGGTGGTGGTCTCCGCCAATCTGATCCGCGATATGCCAGGCGATGGCCTCACCTTCACGATCCGGATCCGAGGCAAGATAGATATTTTCCTTGCCCTTGGCTGCCCGCCGGAGATCTTCGACGATTTTCTTCTTGCCCTGGATCACGTGAAAGTCCGGCGCAAACCCCTTTTTGATGTTCACCCCCAACTTGCTCTTGGGCAGATCCACGACATGCCCCACAGAGGCCTTAACCTGAAAATCCCGACCCAGGTATTTCCCCAACGTTTTGGCCTTGGCCGGAGACTCAACGATGACTAGATTTTTTGCTGCCATACCCTCACAGAATTCTGGATTCTGAATTCAGGATTCAGAATACCGATTTACAACAAACCTCTTTCCTGGTAACTGCTTTAAAAACCCCTTGATTTCCAGCTCTAAAAGGACCTCCGAGACCTTGGCCGGAGAGAGTCCGCTTGCCTGGATCACCTCGTCGATCTGAAGCGGGCATCCCAGAACCAGTTCGAATATCTTCCTCGCCTCAAGGCTCATGTTGGACGGTAGAGAAGGCGGTGGACTTTTTTGCCTCGCCCCGACACTCGCCATAAGCTGAGGGGCGATCTCTTCTACGATGTCCTCAACACTCTCGACCAGCTTAGCGCCCTGACGAATCAATCGGTGAGTCCCACGGCTGCGGCTTGCCCCCGCCTCACCGGGGACAGCGAAGACCTCCCGTCCTTGCTCCAAGGCCAACCCGGCAGTGATCAAGGAGCCGCTCTTTTCTGTTGCCTCAACCACCACGACCCCGAGTGAGAGGCCACTGATCAGGCGATTGCGGGGTGGAAAATTATGAGACAAGGGAGGGGTCCCGGTAGGCAACTCGGAAAGAATCGCCCCACCCTGGCATATCTTCTCATATAGCCCCTTATGCTCTGGAGGATAAACCACATCTACCCCCGAACCTAAAACTGCCACAGTCCTTCCGCCCACCCCTAAGGCAGCCTCATGGGCCTCTCCATCTATCCCTCGGGCCATGCCGCTAACTACGGTAAACCCCAAAGAGGCCAAACTCTGACAGAGCTCTCGGGTTATCCTAATCCCGTAATCGCTGGCGCTACGGGACCCCACTATGGCCACGGCCTTTTCGTCTCCTTCTCGGATCTCTCCCTTGATATAAAGAAAGGGGGGTGGATCAGGGATCATCCGCAGTCGGGCAGGATAGTTTGGAGCATTGAAAGGGACGATCCTGGCCCCTACTTCGAAAGCCCGGCTTATTTCTTTCCTGACCTCGTCCCACCCTGAGAAGGTCAAAAGCCCTTCGACCGCCCCTCTATCCAGGCCCGGGACCTGGGCCAGTTCCTTTTCAGAGGCAGAAAAAGCCCGCCTTGGATCGCTAAAATGGTCGGCCACTCTCTTGAAGCTCGCACACCCCATTCCTTTGACCCGCGCCAACGCCAGCCAAGGGACACATTCTTCCTCATCCTGTAACGGCAAGGGAAAATCCTCATCCGTAGATAGGCATGGATCAACCATAGTCTCTTACCCTTTGTCAACCGGCCGTCTTAACCCCCGACCCTCAGATCAAGATGTAATTTTCTCATAATATTCTATAATCGATTCAAACGCTAGGACCGTTCGTTCCGGTTCCTCTTTTCAAGGTCTAACAGCCCCTTCTTCCAATCCCGCCCCAGGGCAAAACCTCCAAGGGTTCCGTCACTGCGTACCACGCGATGACAGGGGATGATTATGGGGATGGGGTTTCTGGCCAGTGCATTGCCTACCGCTCGGGTAGCGTTAGGTTTTCCTAGCCGTTGCGCAACCCATCGATAGCTCCTTACCTCCCCATAGGGAATCTGCGCCGTAATCCTTAAGACGGCCCGTGTAAAAGGAGGCAGGCCGCCAAGATCACAGGGCGTGGAAAAAGAACGCAACCGCCCGGCAAAGTAAGCGCGCAGCTCCCTCCGGGCAGCCGTCTTCCAACGTCGGGGAAGAGATCCTTCATCCTTGTGCCGAGAGTAAACAGGCCCCAGCCCTACCCCTTTGACCCCGGTTTCCGTGGTACCGATAAACAGCCTCAGCTCTTTTTCCTCCTCACTTCATCTCTTCGGCCACGCAGGACAAGCCGAATAGGCGAATCTTGCAACCCTAGGACTAGGCGAAACTGATGGATTAGGTAGCGCTGGTAATTTGGCGTGACTCCCTTGGGCGAGTTCACGAAAAGCGTGAAAGTCGGAGGGCCTAAACCGGTCTGCGTAGCATAAAAGAATTTAACTTCCCGGCCCCTGGCAAGAGGGGGCGTGTGCCCTTTGACTGCCTCTCGCAAGGCCTGATTGAGCGTCGAGGTTTGGATGTGACGATGGTAGGATAGTGCGACCCGCCGAGCCGTTTCCATCATCCTTTCGAGGCCATACCCGGTAAGAGCCGAGATAAACACGAGCGGGGCGAAATCGACGAACGAGAGCTTGTGGTAAACCCGCTCGCCGTAGGACTGGGGCTCCCTTTGATCTTGCGCTACCAGATCCCATTTGTTCACCGCCAAAATCAGCCCCTTTCCGCGCTGAAAAGCATAAGCCAGGATCTGCGCATCCTGGTCGGTTACTCCCTCCTCGCCATCGATAAGATGAATGATCAGATCTCCGCGATCCACTGATCTAAGGGAGCGGATCACGCTGTACCGCTCAATCCGATCCACTATCCTAGCCTTGCGGCGGACCCCGGCCGTATCCACCAAAGTGTATTGTTCCCCTCCCAAAATGAATGGACTATCCACGGCATCCCGCGTTGTGCCAGGCACTGGATCCACCACAGATCGTTTATAGCCAAGAAGACGGTTGACCAGGGTGGATTTTCCGACATTGGGGCGCCCGACAATAGCCAGAGACAGAGGTCTCGCTCTTTCCTCTCCAGTTTTCTCCGCGCCATCATCCCGGCCGGCCGGGAAGGTGTCAACGATCCGATTCATTAATTCCGAAAGCCCAAGCCCATGCTCCGCCGAAAGGGGAAAGACCTCATTCAGACCTAGGGTATAGAATTCGTACAGGCGGCTCTCATTGGCGTGCGTATCGATTTTGTTAACAGTAAAAAAGACCGGCTTCTTAACCCGGCGGAGCAAGCCCACGGCATCGTGATCCAAGGGATTCAAGCCTGCCTTCCCGTCAAAAAGAAAGAGAATAACATCGGCCTCATCTATGGCAAGACGGCTTTGTTCTTGAATCTGCTTTCTGAGTCCTGTCTCGGGGTCAGGTTCAAAACCCCCGGTGTCTATCAAGAGGAACCTCCTCCCGTACCACTCCCCCTCTCCGTAATTACGATCCCGCGTCACCCCTGGCAGGTTATCCACAATAGCCTTTCTTTCCCTGGTCAGGCGGTTGAATAGAGTGGATTTCCCGACATTGGGCCGTCCAACAATAGCAAGAATGGGAAAGCGGCGAGAACGGTCGGAGTTTAACTGAACCATCTTGACCATCTTATAAACCTAATCCTGCTAACGCATGCGGATCCTGGGTCCAGCCCTTATGAACCTTGATAAAAAGCTCCAAAAAGACCTTGCAGCCCAGGAGCGCCTCCAGATCTGCCCTAGCTTGCTTGCCGATCTCTTTGAGCATAGTCCCCTTTTTTCCTATGAGGATGGGTTTTTGGGATTCACGATCCGCATGGATCGTAGCCTTGATGACCACGAGGTTTTTCTCCTCTTTATCACTGAACTCATCGACAGTCACCGCCGTGGCATAAGGAATCTCCTCTCGGGTCAGAATAAAAATCTTCTCCCTGATAATCTCAGAGGCGATAAAACGCTCCGTTTGATCGGTAACCTCCCCCTCAGGGTAATAACGCGGGCCTTCGGGGAGCCATTTTTCAATCTGATTCAAAAGAACCGGCAGGTTCTCCCCCTTGAGGGCACTGATCGGGATGATCTCTCTATCCGGCAACAGGGTGGAACAGCGCTCCATCAACGGGAGGAGTCTTCCCTTAGAGACCAGATCCATCTTGTTAATCAAGATGAGCGTTGTCGCCTTCGACTCTTTGAGTGTCTGAGCAATATCTTCATCCCCCCTCCGAATCCCATCACAGGCATCAATGAGCCAGAGGACCCCGTCCACCTCTCTCAAGGTCTCGAGGGCAATTTTTACCATGCGCCGGTTCATCAACGAATGAGCCCGGTGAATCCCCGGAGTATCCAGAAAGATAATCTGGGAGTTCGGTGTTGTTTTGATCCCCCTGATTCGATTGCGCGTGGTCTGCGGTTTTGGGGTGACGATGGCGATCTTTTCCCCTTGAAGCTGATTGAGGAGGGTCGACTTCCCCACATTGGGTCGCCCCACAATAGCGACAAAGCCTGAGCGGTGAATAACGTTTTCCTGTTTCGGGTTATCGGTGAACTGTGCAGGCATATCTCTTGATCAAACTCCAGGCTCATTATTACATAGCGCCTGAAGGGATCAAGGTTTGGAAGATGTGGGATTGAGTTTTTCAAAAACAGCGCCTATTCTCTTAAGCAATTTGGGAGGGAGGCTATGAAAATAATATATCCTTTGGGATGGCTATCAACTTTCATCTTCCTCTCCGGCTGCGCCGCCTTTGAGGTCGGAGGAGAGATTCAGGCAGGGCGCCTGGCCCTCATGAAGGGAGATCCCAATATAGCCCTGGCACACTTCGAGCGTGTTACGCAGTCGGATCCCAACTACCTCACCAATTTCACCCCGCTTGAGCAGGGTGTGTGGACCTATGTGGGACGGGCCTATTACGACGCGGGAAAACTCCCCGAGGCGCGTCAAGCGCTCGAGCGAGCGCGATCCCTTCATGAAAAGGACTCCTTGGCCAAGCTCTACCTCGGGCTCACGCTCATTCGTCAACAAAAGGAGCCGAAGACTGAAAAGCCATTCTCTCTCGAGGACATTCTATACGCATTGAAAGAGGGCATTACTCCTAAGCGCGTAGCCACTCTGGTCCATGAAAGAGGCGTTGAGTTTGAGTTGACAAGTGAGGGAGAGAGCAACCTTAGAAGGACAGGAGCTGATGATCAACTGGTTGAGGAGATAAAGACGATCAGAGCGGAAATGTCTCTAAGGACGCGTGGCTTAAAAGAAGTCGAGGCGGCGATGAGAGAACTTCACAACTGGCTTGAGCACATCTCTGAAAACACTTCTTACGGAAGATTCTGGGATCCTGGAAGGGAGATCCGCTCCCAGATCCAAACCACCCTCGCCATGATTGCCGCCAAGGAAATCGACTGGCAGAAACTGATTGTCGGCGGGGAGTGGGTTGGAAAAGAGCTGGAAGAGGAGATCGACCTTGCCCGAGAAGATGAGGCGGAAGAGCGTACCAGAAGACGGCGATAACTGGATTCCCTTGGAGCCAGTCCCGAGCCTGGGACAAGCTCAGACATCCGTAAGTTCGAAGAATATCGACGTCAACATTTTAGCCCGGAGCGTCCCAGCCGCTTCTCTGCGTTGCAGGCTCTCCTGGTGACTTCAATCTCAGCCTGGACCTCTTTATTTGTGGGATCTATCGACCTCGCTTTCCGAAGCTCGGTTAGGGCGTCTGAATATTCTCCTCGCTCACGATAGGACTTAGCGACGTTAATGTGATTTTTAACCCTTCTTGTTCTGGACGCCTTTAATTCCGGTCTCTTGGGTGCGCCCTTGATAAACAGAGTGAGCGGTGGACTCACAACCCCGGCGTATTGTGCAGTGATATCCACACTGCCCTCCTTCCGCCCCACTACCCGTCCCCTACGGTCCACTGCAGCGATAGTCCCATTGCTGCTTCGCCATTTTACACCTCTAGGGATCTCACCCTCTTTACCGTCGGAATAGATCCCTTTCACCCTGAGTGCTACACGCTCCTTGACCTTGAGCGCCCGTTTATCAGCATGAACAGACAGAGATACAAGCCGAACTCCAGGGGACGAAAGTTCCTTCGGAGGCTCTTCGCCCTTAACAAACAACGTCAGTGGAGGACTGACAACTCCCGCATAGCGCACCGTAATGTCCGCATTGCCCGCTTTTTGGCCCTGCACTCTCCCTCCTGGGCTTGCTGTGGCCACAGAGGGATTGCTACTCCGCCATTCCACTCCTTCCATGACTTCTCTCTCTCTGCCATCCGAGTATCTCCCTTTGACCTTGAGGGTTACAATTTCTTTAATTTTGAGTTCCCGCTTATCCGTATGCACTGTCAGAGAAACCATCTGCGGCACCGGCGCCTGCGGCGTATCTTTTGTCAGCCATTCTCCTTTAAACCACAGTGCTCCACCAATGAGTAACATCATCAGCAAAATGCCGGCCCCCACCTGCTTCCATTTCCCTGCCAGGGCCTTGAATCGTCCCTCCGTTCCGACTGAAGGGTGATGGGCAACCCGAGGTTCGGCAATTCGGCGCTCCTCCACCGTCTCCTCAGATTTTACAACTCCTTCTCCAACCTCTTTCGGACTTCCCTGTCGTTGAAAGATGTGTCCGTCCGGGCAGCGCATATAGAGGACCGGGGTGCCCCACTCTAGACCGTTGCCCTGGGCGAAGATCGCCTTGCGCGCCTCAGCCAGGGCAGCATCCACCGGATAGTCGTCGGCCACCGCACCGTAGAACTCGTGGGCAAAGGTGATCGCCGCCTCATCCGTTATCTGGAATTGCATGGCAATAACCGCAGGAATGCCCTGTTGAACCAGGCTCTGGGCCGTGCCGGCAAAGGGGTCGCTGCGAGAAGCGCGCGCGCCCTCGCAGGCGTTGAGGATAGCCAGACGCATCGGGCGGTGGTCGTGCAGCAGCATCCCCAGGTCCTGCCCGCTCACGGGGCGGCCCCGCTCTCTCTCATCTTCCAGTATCAGCACGCCATCCTGGGCATGCTCGTCGAACCCTCCGTGGCCGATAAAGTGAAAGATGTGGTACTGTTCCCGTCGCAACCGCCGTTGCAGGGACACCAGCGTGGCGTCGTCCAGTCGCTCCAGCGCCAGCAGACCGCGCTGTTCCAAGTCACCCAGGGCGTCGCACAACTTAGCCCATTCCCGCTCCACGTCGAGCCGCGGGTAGTCACTGGGACTTGAAATCATCACCAGCGCCCGCAGCGGCGGCTTGACCGCCAGCGGCCGGATAGCCTCCGGCAGATCCAGGTAGCGCACGAAGGGGGTCTCGACAGAAAGGGCGAGGAAACGGTTGAGGGTTGGGTTGTAGAGATACTCCCAAGGGAGGTCGGCCAGCTCAGGGACATCCGTTAAGCGTAGCCGGATGCGCAGACCGGCGCCCTGGCGGTTGGCCTCGTCGAGGCTGCTGCGCAGACAGCCCCGCACTTCCCCCTCGAAGACCGCAGAGAAGAGCCGCTCGCCACAGGCTTTGGCCGCCTTTACCTCCGGCGAGTCGATGCGTCGACTACCCGACCGGGCACGACCAACGCGCAGGAGAAAATTTTCGATCTCCAGCTCTGAGAGGGGCATACTGAAAGTAACGGCGGCCTGGCCGGCCGGGGAATTCAGCACCTGGGCACGGTAGCCCTCGCCTGCCCGCTGAATCTGCAGGTCAAAGTCCAGATAGACAATGCCGGCCACAGAAACCTCCTCAAGGGTCGAGATATTCTCGTCTTCCGGGGTTGTTATTACCCGTTACTACTCATTGCGCTTCCAGGTCAATGTTACTTTGAAATTGGCCTCGGCGCCAGTCGAGGCGACAAACGCCCCGGCCTCCGCACTCAACTTGATCCCGAACTCCAATCCGATCTCGTCCGGCGCTTCGCCTAGGTTACGCAGCTTGGCGATCATAGTCGCGGCCGCAGGCTTGATCTTCTCTAGCGCGGTCTCAAAGGTCTCCTTGGCCCTCTCGGTTACCTCACCAGCACGAGCGCCACGGACCCTGCCACCCCCCAGCGCCGACTCGTCCGCCTCCACCATGATAGAACCGCCATCTTCAAGGGAAAATTCGATCAGCCGCTTCATGAGTTCACCTCCGTTGTTACCCCAGGCACCTGATTGTCCTACTCACAAACTTCAGTGATCTTTAGGCCTCTCCTACACCTTCCCAGACTGCTGTGCCAGTTCATAACATCTCTTGGCCAAGAGTGATAAAGACAGCGACAACGGCAAACAGGCGAATAGAGACCCCCAACCAAGGTCGGCTTTCACGTCGTTTTTCCGTTAGCGAGCCCAACGCTAAGTATCAGATTGGTTTGCCGTGTAGGCGCCGACGTAGCGCCTCGGCATGTGCTCGAGCGCCAGGCAGGTGGGGATTAACCTTGAGCGCCGCCTCGAAGGCTTTGAGCGCTGCAGATTCCTCCCCGAGGGCAAGATTAATGAGGCCAAACCCTGAGAGCGCCCCGAAATGGCGCGGCTCGAGGGTGAGGGTGCGCTCGATGTCCCGTACGGACGCCACGTACTCACCCATCAGGTAATAGACCGTGGCCCGCTTGTTCCAACCTTCGGCGAATTCAGGGTCAGCCTCCACGACCTTGTTGAAAGCAACCAGCGCCTCCCTGTAGTTACGGCGGGACATCTCCCCGATCCCGTCGGTCATGAAGGCGTCAATGAGCACGCTATCG
>JAPUHZ010000467.1 GCA_027297485.1 Deltaproteobacteria bacterium | reverse complement strand
CTCTTGGGGGAAATGCCAGATACTGTAGATGCACAGGGTGGCAATTACCTCCATAACAAAATTGAAGATGTTACCGTAAGTCTTCTCTCCTTCCCCAGTGGGGTGAAAGCCCATATTTTCGTTTCGTGGCTCCACCCATTTAAGGAACAGAGACTCGTGGTCGTGGGAGATCGCAAGATGGCAGTTTTCGACGATGTCGAAAAAGAAAACAAACTGTCTCTGTACCCGCATAGTGTCAACTGGAAGAATCACCTGCCCATTGCAAGTAAAGCTGAAGCCGAACCCGTTCCCTTTAATCCATGTGAGCCACTCCGGGCGGAATGCCTCCATTTCCTGGAATGCATAAGAACCCGCCGGACTCCCCGCACGGACGGCCACGAAGGACTTCGGGTATTAAGGGTACTTCAGGGATGCCAGGAAGCTCTGGAGAGTCAAGTTTCGCCAGCAAACACGCCATCGATCCGGCCGGAGCCCGCCTATTTTGTGCACGAATCGGCCTTTGTTGATGAGAATGTAGAGATCGGCGAGGGAACCACTATTTGGCACGTATCCCATATTTTGAAGAACTCGCTGATAGGGAAAAATTGTCGTATTGGGCAGAACGTGGCGATCGGGCCAAACGTCAACATCGGCGACGGAGTGAAGATCCAGAACAACGTCTCCGTCTACGAAGGGGTGACTCTTGAAGACGACGTATTCTGTGGTCCATCAGTGGTGTTTACTAATGTGATCAACCCACGTAGCGAGATCCGGCGTATGAAGGATCTGCGTCAGACATTTGTCCGACGGGGTGCGACTCTCGGCGCCAACTGTACTATTGTCTGTGGCATCACAGTTGGGCGTTATGCCTTCGTCGGTGCCGGTGCCGTCGTTACCAAGGCTGTTCCCGATTATGCCCTTGTTGTTGGAACTCCCGGTAAGATAGTAGGGTGGATGTGTTCCTGTGGGAATCGTATCCATTTCAATGGAGATGGACACGGAGAGTGCCGAGCATGCCAGAAAAGTTATCAACAGAAGGGTCAGCAGGTATGCCCAAACTAACTGAAGTGCCCTTGCTGGACCTGAAAACACAGTACGCCCCAATTCGATTGGAGATCCTTGCGGGTATCGAGCGGGTCTGTGAGTCGCAGCATTTCATTCTGGGACCTGAGGTAGAGGAGTTGGAAAAGGCAATAGCTGAATTTTGCGGCTCCCGCTTTGCCATCGGAGTTTCGTCGGGGACTGATGCACTCCTAGCAGCCCTTATGGCCATTGGTGTTGGTCAGGGCGATGAGGTGATCACGACTTCCTATTCCTTCTTTGCAACGGCTGGAGTCATTGCACGTCTTGGTGCGCGTCCCATCTTTGTAGATATCGACCCTCGGACTTTTAACCTCGATCCCAAGCAGGTCGATGGGAAAATCAATTCCCGAACAAAAGCGATCTTACCAGTCCACTTATTCGGTCGGTGTGCCGATATGAACACTCTCCTTAAGCTTGCCAAAAAGCATGGGATTCATGTGATCGAGGATGCAGCCCAGGCGATCGGAGCGCGAGATGGTGAGGGAAGGCAAGCGGGTACAATCGGGGATATGGGCTGTTTCTCATTCTTCCCCAGCAAGAACCTTGGAGCCTTTGGTGACGGTGGAATGGTTGTAACAGATGATCCGAAGTTGTCTGAAGCTCTTCGGATGCTCCGTGTCCATGGCGCTAAGCCCAAGTACTATCATAGTATTATCGGAGGCAACTTCCGATTAGACGCTCTGCAGGCTTCAGTTTTACGAGTAAAGCTCAAGTATCTAGCCTCGTGGACTGAGGCGCGTCGCAAAAACGCCGAGAGGTATCGGTTGATGGTTGAAGAGAAGGGATTACTGGAGTGGGTCTCATTGCCGGAGGATGTGCCAGGGCATATTTACAATCAATTTGTGGTTCGGGTCGGTAACCGTGATGGTCTTCAAGCATTCCTTAGGCAAAGAGGAGTGGCGACGGAGGTTTACTATCCGCTTCCTCTTCATTATCAGGAATGCTTCGAGAATCTGGGCCATCGGAGGGGAGATTTTCCCGAGGCAGAGGCCGCCGCTGAGCAGTCTTTGGCCTTGCCTGTCTACCCGGAGTTAACCGCGGATCAGCAGCGGTATGTCGTCGATCAGAGTATGGAGTTCTATCAATAAAGTTGCTGCGAGACGCCTTTTGCTCTTATGCGGTCCTCCGATTCAACTTGGTTCTTATTCTAAAAAGGATCCGCTGGTTACCCGGCTTGCAAGACGATTGACTCTCCTCGATTTAGATGACTTCCGTTAACGTAGCCTCTATGGCCGCCTGCCGTAGCTATTCCGTTATTGGGACTTTAAAACCTAGTCCCATTTGGAGCGTTGATTCCGTTTCGGTCCGAACAGGAGGCTCGCCATGATTAAACCTGTTGATGTGGTTGAGATTCTAGGTCGCTTACGCCTCCATATCCTGTAAGTGGCATGCGCAAAGCGACAAAGAGAGGTCCTTTGCTCCACCCGCGTCGATACTGTTAATGAAGTTTGAGAGGACTCAGTTTGGCAAGTGGGTGCTCATCGCAACTTGCTATTGAGGGGCTGCTTACGGCTTTCGTATTTTCAAAGGACATTCGTCTGGAATGGGACCACGATGGTACTTGCGAAACCGGATCTCAGAAATGTCCTCTCTCTTACTACAACATTTATCTTTCTTTTAGTGATGAGTTTATTGACAAGGAAAAACGGGAGCTCGTGGGGAGTACTCCAGAAGGTCGTCCAGAGGGAAGGTTTTTTCAGCTCAATGTGCCCCGGAACGGGGTGGCCCGATATTTTGCGGTCACCGCAGTTGATGAATACGGTAAGGAATCTGCCTACTCGAACTCGGTTGCGATCATTCTTCCCCAATCAACTCGAGCAGGGCGGGGAGTAGAGAAAGCAAGCGTTAAAGAGGGACCTAATCCCACGATCCGCAAGAACGTGCCTGTGCTTTCGAACGCAAAATGACCTTCGACAGAGTTTAAAGAAAGCCTAAGATCTGCCGCATATTTACAAATTTGAGCCGCATCATCGCAAAGAAGTGCTGAGACTAGGTGTTGTCCCCGTGATACCGTTTTAAGTTTAGCCCAAGTGGCTATCTGCCAGCACTTATAAAGCAAAGTAGAGAGTATTTTCAAGAGGAAGGAGTTTACAATGTCAAAGGGAAACAAATGGACTCTTGCCGGTGGGCTGGCTGCGTTGGCGGTCTGTATTATACTGGCCCTTAACTTCGCTTTGATTCTTCCCGATACGGATCGTGATCGGCTTGCAGTAGCTGGGCCTCGACCCACAGCGGTTGGTGCGCCCTCCTCGGAGGCCTACGCCCTTGATGGGCAGGTGTCAGAGGAAAGTGCAGAAATCACTGAGCCCAGACCAGTCACACAAGAAAACAGCTCTCAAGATAGACAAACGATTCCCAGAGTTCAGAGCGAAACATCAGATCTACTTGCCCGACCAGACACGCCCGCCAATGTCAGGGGGATGGAAAAGAATGCCGAGCCTGGATCCCAGCCTTCGCACCTTGCCTCCCTCGAAGGAGGCGCAGTGACTCTGGGAACAAGTCCCAAGGGGTCCCAACAGACCGGAGGGTCTATGAGCCAAGTACCCCTGGCATCGCCAGAGCCATCACCGGTTTTGGGCCAAGTTCTTTCAAATACCTTCAGCCTGGATGGATTGTCCTTACCTTCCGGGAGTACGTTACTGACGGAAACCCTACTAACAACGACGACCTCCCCTGCCGTGGTGCACCTGAGTGAGGGTCAGACGATTGAACTTGCCAGGAATTCGAGTGCCTATTTCGAAAGAACAGAGGCCGGGCAAATTCGGGTGGCTGTGCGCTCTGGACTGCTGGCTTATCGTACTGGAAGCGGCGAGATTTTTACGGTACCAGTTGGGGGTGAGCTGCTTTTCTCCCAGACACAGGGTTTGGCTGTCTCCACTTTGGCGGGAGGAGTCGTAGCTGTGTTGCTTGAAGAAGCCGAGCAGGG
>JAPUHZ010000466.1 GCA_027297485.1 Deltaproteobacteria bacterium | reverse complement strand
TGGAAAGGGCAGCCGCCTGCGGCTCACGGGTGCCAGCAAACCCCTCATCCCCATTTTGGGGGTTCCCCTGATCGAACGCGTGATTCGCTCCGCGCGGGAGGCCGGAGCGGATGACTTTTATGTGGTCACCGGATACCACGGAGAGCATGTTCGCACCTTCCTGAAGGGCCTGACCGACCGCACGGGGATTCGTATCACCGCCATCGTTAACGGAGATTGGGAAAAAGCGAACGGCTTGTCCGTACTCAAGGCGCGGCCATACCTGCGTGATCCTTTTTTGCTCCTGATGGCGGACCACCTCTTTGAACCGTCGATTGCCCGTGAGTTGATGGAGCTTCCTTGCGCCGATGGCGAAATCACCCTTGGAGTGGACAGGAATATTGCCAATGGCCTCATCGACATGGAAGATGTCACCCGAGTCAAGACCGAAGGCGGGAAGATCAACAACATCGGCAAGCGCTTAACGGACTTCAACGGCTTTGACACCGGTATTTTCCTATGCACTCCCGCCATTTTCGACGCCCTGGAGCGTTGCGCGGAGGAGTCCGGCGATACCAGCCTGTCTGGAGCGGTGCGGGTTCTGGCCAGCGAGGGCCGGGCCAAGGCAGCCGATATTAACGGCCATTTTTGGGTCGATGTAGATGATCCCGCAGCCGTCAGGCGGGCGGAGAACGCGTTGTTGACCGACTTAGGGGGCAAGCGTAACGACGGCCCTGTGTCGCGTTACTTGAACCGACCCTTGTCCCAATGGATCTCCCGCCGGTTGGTGCACTACCCGATCACTCCCAATCAAGTATCGCTCTTTACTTTTGTTCTAGCCCTTATCAGTAGCCTGCTGTTCATCATCGGCAGACCCATCACAGCAGCGCTTCTCATCCACATCTCAAGCATACTCGACGGCTGCGACGGAGAACTGGCACGCCTAAAGCATATGCAATCTTCATTTGGCGACTTCCTCGATGCCGTACTTGACCGCTATGCTGACGTCTCCATCCTTCTGGGAATCCTCGTCTACTCCCTAACGAACACCTCTAGCTACGAGATCGTCCATACCGCCGCGAATCCTCCGCTCATTGCGAGCATTTTCCTCTTGGCTATTTCCGGAACCTTAATGGTTAGTTACACTTCTGCAAAATGCGCACTTAATTTCGACTACAAATACAAAGGCACTTGGATCGGTGCTGGCAAGGGAAGAGACATACGACTTTTTCAACTCTTCATCGGTGGCATACTCACGTTTTTTCACCCCATCTCTCTGCTCATAGCTGTAGCTCTTATAGCTCTTCAGACCAACATCATCGTCCTGTTGCGAGTATACTTCTCTTGGCAGAAATCCCGTCAATCTATCCCACTGCTCACAACCCCCATTAGGGCCTTAATCTTTGATTTTGACGGTACCATAGCAGACACCATGCCTTTTTTGACCCGCATGGCGATCACTGTGCTCACACAAGATTACAAACTCTCGCGAACTCTAGCCAGGCGCAAATACCTTGCCACGACCGGTCTCCCTTTCGCTGAGCAAATCGACCTGCTGTTTCCGGGCAATTCAAAAAACCATCAGGCGGTCCACACCTTTGAATCTGCCAAGTTAAACGTCTTACTCAGTCAACCTCTGATGCCCAAAGCACTTTCAACGCTTCGCTATTTGGCCACGCATCACATCAAGACCTTCATTTGTAGCAGCACGAGCCAAGGGCTTCTTGCCGACTACATTAAAGCGCGGGGCCTTGGGCCTCTGCTCGATGGTTACTCTGGCCACAGCACCCAGTTCGGAAAGCTCCAGCAGATCACTTCTGTACTTCAGAGCACTCAATTGCCGCCCCACGAAGTTCTATTTGTCGGTGATTCCCTGACTGACGCCCATCTTGCACGCGAAACCAAAGTGAACTTTGTGGGGCTCACCGGAACCTTCAGGTCGAGGGACTTCCATGAAATCGGTTTCCCAAGCATTGCCTCCCTGGCTGATCTTGTCACCATGCTCCAAAGATCCAACTCCGTAGCGGATACTCTTGACTCAACCGACAGTGGCAGATAATGAGAGAAGAATACCTTGGCCGCATCACTAGCATCGTTCAAATGGGCGGCGAAATTGCGCTTGATCTCATGTCAGCGACTCGCCCTACCCTTAAGCCCGATAACTCCGTCGTCACCGAGGCCGACCTTGAGGTATCCCGCCTTGCCCGCTTGAAGTTACGTGATCTCCTTGCGAGGCAGGACCACCTATTGATTGAAGAGGAGGATTCCACAAGCATACGCTACCTTGATGACGGTTCGTTCGGCTCTACTCGCTTCGTTTGGGCTCTTGACCCCATTGACGGAACCAGGGCCTTCGCAAATGGCATGCCCACCTTCGGTATATCGATAGGCCTTCTGAGAAACCTCCGACCATGGCTTGGAGCAGTATATTTCCCAATGCTGAGAGAATTATTCTACTCTGACGGACAGCAATCTTTCTTCGTACAGAATGCTTTTCAGGCAGATCGCGTATCTACCCTGATAACTCCGGTGCAGCAGGAAATAACGAACCGAGAGATATTCCTGTGTAATGATTCCTTTTCCGAACACTTCGAGTGGCGCCCTGCGGTTTGTCAGATTATGAATCCGTGCTGCGCAAGCTTAAGCCTCTGCTGGCCAACCATCGGACGAGGCTGCGGGGCCTTCTTTGGCGCACACATCTGGGATTTCGCGGGTGCCTGGCCAATCGTTTTATGCGCCGGATTGAATTTCCGCTCGTACGGCAGCGGGGCGCAACTCCGTCGTGCGGATGCTCACCTCTTTTGCGGGAGCGGACGGGACCCATGGAAGTTGCGAGATTACTATATCCTATCATCGGAATCCACTTTTTCGCGTCTCAGGAAAAACATTGTTAAGAGGCCGTAGGCATAAGGCCAAGAGGGGCTCTAGGTGTCTTTGCGGATGTGACTGGTGGGCCACTGGGCGAGGTTCTGTTTACCATGCGTTCGGCCAGAGGGGGGCTTGAATTATGTATGAGTTAGTGGCGCTGTCAGTCGGTATTGGTGTCGGTGTAATGGGAATTGCTGCGTATGTCAAGACCAATCTTGAGTCTCGCCATGATCTGAGAATCTTAGGGGAGAAATTGGAGAAAAAAGAGGAGGAGGTTGCGAGGATCTTGAAGTATGGTACGGAAATCGATTCTAGGCTGCTAATTACTAAGGAAAAGGACCTAATCGACGGTGCCCATAAGGATCTGTGGATTCTCGGTATAAATGCACTCGGAGTATTCCATGAATCCTTCGAAAATATTATCGGCTTCATGGGAAAAGATGGACGGCTTAGAGTATTACTGCTAGATCCGGATTGTGAAATTTTCAAAAGGAGGGAGCAGAGAGAGGAGGGAGGCAGCGGGGAGAAGTCCGGTCGTCTAGGGGCCGAATACCTCACAACTATCGCGTTTTGTAAGGATGTGATTAACTTCAGTGACAGTGAAGGGAGCTTAGAGTTGAGAGTGTATAGCGAGGATATTGGGGAGGCACTTTTATGTGCTGATCCAAGAGAGGAAACGGGGATCGTCCACATACTTGATTACGGTGATGGGATACGAGGGTATAGTGGGAGACATCGGTACATTACGTGTAAGGTTCATCGTGATGCAATTTCACTGCGGGTGAAAAGGTATGAGGAAATTTGGAGTAAGGGAAAGACTGTTATATTATGGAGCAGGATTGCAAGGGGGAAAGGATGACGGGACCGCCATGAACGTGGAAACGATACGCCGCCTCATCGTCTGCCGGGACCATGGATAGCATAGAAAGCGCAAAACAAAGAATCAGAGCGACGATCGCGGCTTCCAAGGTCCCGGAAGACCCTCTGCATGCTGAAAACACGCTTGAGTGGGTGTTAAGGCTCGATGCCAAGGCCGGGCAGGCATTGCAGATCGCCGCTCTCGCTCACGATATCGACCGGGCCGTTGAGAAAAGGAAAGTGCGTCGCTGCGACTAT